>JAYENE010000336.1:0-11117 GCA_034721935.1 Thermodesulfobacteriota bacterium | reverse complement strand
AACATAATTTTTCGCAAGAGTACCTTGATTATGATATCAGCCGCCAGATAGAGCTTGAAAGTTACGGCTACCGCTTTTTGAGGTTGAATAAATTCAACCTGCGGCCCGAGCAGGATGGCGAAACAAAGACGGATGTTTTGGATAGATTTTTAAGAAAAGCGTTTGCAGTTGAATGAGGTTTTTAAAATATGACAAAAGACGAATTGATCAAACTCCTTAATGGGCATGAATGGAATAACATTGAATTTAAGAAAGCTCAGCGCGGTGTGCCTGAGTCCGCCTATGAGACCGTGTCCTCTTTTTCAAATACCGGCGGCGGCCGGCTGGTGTTTGGTATCAGTGATTACAACGGCCATTATGAAGTTGCGGGTGTTCTTGAGGTTGACAAGGTCCAGAATGATTTTTTGAGCGCGCTACGTGCCGGTAATAAGGTGAATCATGATATTAAGGTCGAACCGGAATTAATCGATGTAGAGGATAAGACAATTCTGGTCTTTCGCATACCAGAAACATCTCGGCAAGACAAGCCGATTTATCTGAACGGCGATATCCGTCGCTCATTTATTCGCAGAGGAGGTTGTGATCAGCGTTGCACTATGCCTGAAATCGAGCGTTTCCTGCGGGATGCGTCTGAAGAGCGCTGGGACGGACAGGTTTTCAGCTATCCACTGGATGAAGCCTTTCATCAAGAGTCAATTAAATGGTACCGGGCATTGTTCAACGAAAGAAATCCCGGTCATGATGAATCTCTCAGCGATCAGGAATTTCTCCACCAGTGGGGTCACATAGTAAGAAAAGATGAAATATTACAACCTACCAGGGCCTCCATTCTTCTTTTCGGAGCCCCGGCGGCAATTCATCAGGTGCTTCCCCGACCTACCCTTGATGTTCAATGGATTCCATCAGATCTTGGTGAACCACTACCAGAAGTTCGCTGGTTGGACCGTAAGGTTTTTGAGGATAATCTCATCATTACGTGGCGTGGACTGGTTACCAGCTACATGCAAAAGGCGGAAAAACCTTTCCGTATCGATCCTCACACCTTGTTGAGAAATGACGCGCCACCAGAGTACAGGGTATTCCGTGAAGCCGCTATTAACCTCTTGATTCACCAGGATTATGCCAGTCACGGTTTCAAGGCGGTAATCAAGTTTTACCGGAATGTGATTCAGTTCTGGAATCCAGGAGATGTTTTCGGAAATGCCGATCATCTTCTGGAGCCTGGTGAAAAAGAAGTGCGCAATCCCCAGATTGTGGCAGCATTTCGGCGACTGGGGCTCTGTGAGCAGGCAGGCACCGGTATGGGAATGATGTTGAATCAATGGCAGGCATTGGGACATCCTGAGCCGGAATACGATAATGACCGCTCACGCAAGGCGTTTGAAATGCGTCTGCCTTTGGCAAAAGGACCAGTCACCGAACAAGTTACAGGTGAAGTCGGCACTAAGTCGGCACTAAGTCGGCACCAAGTTAATCTTTTACATAACTGCTATGAATCTAGTAAGTTAGTGGATCTTATGGCCGTCACTGGTCGTTCTGACCGCACCAAGTTCCGGCACCAAGTTTTGAACCCACTTTTAGACGCAGGGTTTGTTGAAATGACAATCCCGGATAAACCGAGAAGCAGCAAACAAAAATATCGTCTTACAGATAAGGGCAAAGAATGGGTTGAGCAGAACCAGGCGGAAAAATGAATATGCTTGATTACGAGTTTGTTAAATGACAGCAAAAGGACGAAGCGCCGAACAAGTTTTCAAGAAAAAGTAGTTTGCTGGAAATCTATCGAAAATCTATCGGCGTTTTTGATTAATCTATCGATGTTCTTTTGGGAATCGGAGGATAGTATACATATTATTGCCTTTTTTTTTCGGGAAATAGGTATGCTGTCCCTGGGATTCAAGCAGAATGGTCTTTGATTTTTTAAAAAAACAACCTGACCCGTTTCCAGCATCAGCACTGAATGTTTACTGCGATATTGACAGGGAAAAAATTAAATGACTTGTTGAGGTTGATTGACATGAAATTATCAAAACTCAGAATCGAAAATTTTCGTTCCTTTAAAGATGAAAACATATATTTCGATGATTACACCTGTCTTGTGGGCGCTAATGGTACCGGCAAATCCGCTGTCTTGACAGCGCTAAATGTATTTTTCCGCAATAATGCTTCAACTGCAACAAATGTTCTTACTTTGAGTGAAGAAGATTTTCATCATAAAGAGACGGGCAAGCCTGTAAAAATTACATTAACATTTATTGATCTTTCAGAAGAAGCAAAAAATGATTTCAAACACTATTTTCGCCAGGGGGAATTTACAATATTTGCAAAAGCTGTCTGGGACAATGAAAACGAAAGTGCAGAAGTTATGCAATATGGTGCTCGCCGCGTAATAAAGAAATTTGCACCATTTTTCGAAGCCGAAGATAATAAAGCAAAGGTTGCTGAACTTAAAGAAATATATAATAAAATAAGACTTGATTATCCTGATCTGCCAGCACCGGGTACAAAACCAGCAATGATTGATGCATTACGCTCTTACGAGGAAAATAATCCTGACGATTGTGAATTGCTTGATGATAGCGCTCAGTTTTACGGATGGACAAAAGGAACAAATTTGCTCAAGAAATATATTCAGTGGGTTTATATTCCTGCTGTTAAAGATGCATCTACTGAGCAAGAGGAAGGCAGCAAAACGGCATTAGGGCAGCTTCTTGAAAGGACAATCAGAACAAAAGTAAATTTTGAAGAACCGATTGACGATTTAAGAAAAAAGTTGGAAACAGGATATAAAGAAATAGTTGAAAAACAACAAGCTGCGCTATCGGACTTACAAAACTCCATCCAAAATCGACTACGTGATTGGGCAAATCCTTCTGCAACGGTTGAACTTAATTGGCACTATGATTCGAATAAATCTCTTGTTATTAATGAGCCAATCGCACGTGCAGCAATTGGTGAAGATGATTTTATCGGGGAAGTTGCCCGATTAGGCCATGGAATGCAGAGAGCGTTTATTGTCTCCATTCTTCAAGAGCTATCAGTAGGCGATCAAGAGGAAAGCCCTAAGCTCATTCTTGGCTTTGAAGAACCTGAGCTTTATCAGCATCCTCCCCAGGCACAGCATATGGCAAGTCTTTTAGAAGAGTTAGCTACAGGCCCAGAAAAAAACAACCAAATAATTCTAAGTACGCATAGTCCATATTTTATATCGTCAAAAGGTTTTGAAAATATAAGAGCTTTTAAAAAGGAAATAGACAATAAATGTTCTGTTGTTTATAGTACAACATATAAGCAAATAGAAGAAAGGTTGGCAAAAGCAATGGGCGATTCACCATCCTCACCCACCTCATTAATGGCCAGAATAGCCCAAATAATGCAGCCATCCCAAAATGAATTATATTTTACACGTATTGCAATACTTGTAGAAGGTATCGAAGATATAGCTTTCATCTCAACACATCTTCAGTTATCAGGTAAGTGGCCACAGTTTAGAGAATTCGGATGTCATTTTGTGGTTGGAGATGGTAAAACATCACTTAGCAGAGCACTTGCTATCTGCAAGGAACTCCATATCCCTGCATTTGTTGTATTTGATTCCGATGCAAATCAAAAAAAAGAAAATGACATTAAGAATAACACACGTGACAACTCTTGCATATTACGTCTTTGCGGCCTAAAGGATTTTGATCCATTGCCTTCCGACAATTTATGGCATTCACAAGGGGTTATGTGGAAAACAAAAATAGCCGATGTTGTAATGGAAGACTTTGGTAAGGATGTATGGGGAAAGGCTGAAAATAATGCGAGAAACAAAATGGGATTTACTGAAAATGTGAGACGCAAAAACAAACTGCTAATAGCTGCAACGCTTGAAGAACTATCATCTGAAGAAAAGCAATCGGCTATTTTGGAAACATTATGCGACAAACTTCTTAGTTTTGCAAAAAAACCGTAAGGAAAAAATTTCCGCTTTGATGTTTTATGCGCAACACAGAGTACAAATCATGAGGTGACAATGTTTAAATTCATACACGCAGCCGATGTTCATTTGGATAGCCCATTACGCGGCCTTTCTCGCTACGAATCAGCGCCAGCAGAATCCATTCGCGATGCATGCCGAAGAGCCTTCGAGAATCTCGTAGATCTGGCCATTGAAGAGAAGGTCGCGTTCGTTTTGCTGGCAGGAGACCTCTACGACGGTGATTGGAAGGACTACAATACCGGCATATTCCTCAGCCAACAAATGGGCAGATTGAGCCAACAAAATATATCGGTTTTCACTGTAGCTGGAAACCACGATGCCGCCAACCGAATGACTAAAACCTTGGACAGCCCCACCAACATGACGATTTTATCCTCTCGGAAGGTTGAAACAATAAAGCTGGATGATTTGGCGGTTGCGATTCATGGACGAAGCTTTGGAACACAACACGTAGATGAAAACCTTGTAGCGGGGTTTGTTGCTGCCGAAAAAGGCATGCTCAATATCGGGCTTCTTCACACCAGCCTTGACGGCAGAGAAGGTCACGCAGTTTATGCCCCTTGCTCAATAGATGATCTCCGGTCCAAGGGCTACCAATACTGGGCTTTGGGGCACATTCACAAACAAGAGTTTGTTTCGGAAGACCCATGGATCGTGTTTCCTGGATGCGTTCAAGGACGCCACATCAGAGAAACTGGACCGAAAGGATGCGTGCTCGTTACCGTCGAAGACGGCACCATAACCGAAGTAGAAAAAATCCCTTTGGATGTTCTGCGCTGGGTCCGGTGCAACGTCGATCTAACAGATGTTGCAGAAATGCGAAAGGTTCTGGAGCGTACTCGAAAAACCATCGAAAAGGAACGGACTTTGGCAGACGGTCGGCCCATTGCAATACGAATCCGTTTTGAAGGGGCAACCTCCGTATCAGATGAGATGGCAGCTTATCCAGAACGTTTTGAACAACAAATCAAAGCACTTGGCGCGGAAATCGCCGGTGATGATTTGTGGATAGAGAGAGTTGAAAATGCAGCGGTCGGCAAGCTCGATTTAGAGTCTACGATGTCCGACAATAGCGCATTCGGAAAACTGCTCAAGGACATATTGGCTACACCTGACAATCCGGACGAAATTGGTGGCCTCAAAGATGTGATTGCCGATCTCAGGCAAAAGGTTCCACCAGAGGCTTTTGGAGCTGACTCCGTCCTGAATCTTGATGAAAATCATACGGTCGAGCGTTTGGTTGAGGAGGCCAAGCATATGTTGGTGGGCAGATTGTTGACGATGGGAGGCACCAAATGAGAATCGACCGCCTCGATTTGATTGCATACGGTCCCTTCACCGACAAATCATTGGATCTATCAGACGGAACATCAGGACTACACTTGATATACGGGGACAATGAAGCGGGAAAGAGTACCTCACTAAGAGCTCTCATCAGGTGGTTGTTTGGTATTCCAGTCCGTACGAACGACAATTACCTTCACTCGAACCCTCAACTTAGGATTGGCGGGAAGCTCAGGCTTTCAGGCGGCGAAGAACTGGAATATGTACGGAGGAAGGGAACGAAAGGTACGCTGTTGAACCCCGGCACTGATGCTGTATTAGACGATTCGGTTTTGATACCGTTTTTACCGGGGGGCATTGATAAAAATCTGTTCAAGAAATTGTATGGAATAGACCATGGTAGATTGGTAGCAGGTGGCCAGGAGCTGCTGAACCAATCCGGCGACCTTGGACAAGCGCTCTTTAGTGCAGCAGTTGGTACCGCAAGTCTCCGCAAGATATTGTCCGATCTTCAGAGCGACGCTGAAGAACTTTTCAAACCTCGAGCTTCTACAAAGCTTGTGAACCAAGCGATATCGAGTTTTAAAGAAGCACAAAAGCGAATTAAGGATTCGAGTCTCCCTGTTGCAGAATGGAAAAGACTGCAAAAAGAGCTCGCTGGCACCCTTTCCGATATCAAACAGGTTGAGGGTGATATCAAAGGCAAGAGCAAAGAAAAAAGCCGTCTGGATCGGCTCAATCGCGTAAAGGGTGCCTTGGCAGAGCGCCGTGCCATACTTGTTCAAATCGAAGAATTGGGAGAGGTATTACTTTTACCGGAAGACTTTGACGAAAAGCGAAAAACGGCAAGTGACAACCTCCAAGTGGCCAGTGAAGCAAAAGAAAAAGCCGAAGCAAAGCTCTCACGCCTGAAAGAAGAATCAGAGTCATTGAATGTCCGTAACGAATTGCTGGACAACGAGGAGGCTATTTTAGCCATTCACAAAGAACTGGGTGCAGTTGAAAAAACAATCAAAGATCGACCACAACAAGATGGTAAACGGCGGCTGCTGCGCAACGAGGCAGGGCAACTGCTGAAAGGCGTACGTCCCGATCTCGGCATCGATGATTCCGACCAGCTACGACCTTTGACCAACAACAAAAAGTGGATATCTGGTTTGGCTCAAAAGCATAGCCTCTTGAATCAGAAAAAGGAAACGGCTGAAGCCACGCTACGCGATGTCGAAGACGAACAAGAGACAATCAAGAAAGAATTGGGTGAACAAGCTCAATCAAATTTGGACCTATGCGAATTGAAGGCGGCGATTGCAGCCGCTCGCAAGGCCGGTGATGTTGAGCAGAGGTTAGCCGATTCGCAAAAACGAGCCTCCGAAGAAAAGGCAGCCTGTGAGAATGAACTTGCCAGACTTGGAAGGTTTTCAGAAACAGTCGAAGCGCTTTTGAAGGTGGCCATGCCCGTGTCCGAGACATTGGACACGTTTGAGAAACAAATCGATGAACTATCAGAAAAGATTAGGGATTATGGACGCAATCAACAGGAGATCGAAAAGGAGAAAAAACAAGCTGAGCAGGATTTAAAGGCGCTATTATTGACAAGTGATGTGCCCATAATTTCTGAGTTAGAAGAATCACGCACTGTACGGAACATCGGCTGGAATCTAATAAAATGCAAGTACATCGAAAAAATCGATGTCGAGAAAGACATTGCACAGTTTGCATCTGAATCAGAACTCCCGACGGTATATGAGCAAAAGATCGATGCTGCAGATCACGTATCGGATCAACTTCGGTTGGCTGCAGACCAGGTGGTGAAAAGGGCAGATCTTGAAGCTAAGATTGAAAACCTGGAATCACGTCTGAACGACATTGCAGAAAATACCCAAAAGGCGATTGATGAAAAAAACGCCCACCAAGCGGATTGGAATGCCATTTGGGAGCCATTGGGAATAGATCCTGGAACTTCACGAGAAATGAAGCAATGGCTTCTCAGGGTGGAAAATCTTCTATCAAACGTTCAGTCTGCAAATACAGTTTCTGGTGATGCGCAAAAACTCGCCGAGGAGTGCAAAAAACTTAAAGAAGTCATTGCCATTCAGATAGCCAAGTTTGACGAATCGATAGACCTCCAAGAGATGAGCCTTGAGGCCATGATAAACCTGTGTGAACAGCGGGTCGAGCAAGAGGAAGCTGCTCTCGAAGGGAAGCGGCAATTGGAACATTCGCTGGGTGATGCTGAGATTCGCATAAAAAGAATGCGTGACGAGCTCAAGTCAATCGAGAATGACCAATCCAGTTGGTTACAGGAATGGGGTCAAGCTATCGATGGATTGGGTTTGAAACCTGATGTTCATCCTGAGCATGCAACCGAGACATTCAATCAGCTTGCGGTGTTTTTTGAAAAATTCGATAAGTCAGAAGATTTACGTAGGCGAATCTACGGAATGGACCAGGTTGAAGAGAAATTTGGAAAAAGGGTGTTCGAATTCGTTTATGGTATTGGGCTTAAAAGCGACGGCCAGGAGGCTGGTACGATTGCCGGTCAGCTAAATCGGGAGCTGAATGAGGCGCGTGAAACGCGGGCAAGCCTAAAAAATATTGAGACCCAAGGCAAAGAGATAAGGGGAGAAATCGAAGATGCTGACATTACAATTCGGACAACACAAGAACAGCTTGCTTCATTGAGGGAACAAGCTGATGTCGAGACCGACGACGATCTGATATCAGCCGGTGAACGCTCAAGGAATAAGCGCAAGCTACAGCAGAAACTCGATATGCTCGAACAAGAGCTCACCCGCAATGGAGACGGTCTGAGCATTGAGGGATTGGAGAAAGAGGCTGACGAGTCGGAAATTGATGCAATCGATGGTGAACTGGAGAGAATCTCTTTCGAGCTGAAAGAGCTGCACGAGAAACGAGATACCATACGAGACCAACGACAAACGCTTCAAAACGAGATCAAGGCCAAAGATGGCAATGCCGCAGCCGCAAATGCATCGGAGGAGGCAGAGCAACAGCTTGCCACCATGGTTTCCGGTGTCGAGCAGTACTTGCGCCTACAAATCGCAGCGCTTATCCTTGAGCAGCGAATTGAGGACTATCGAAAGAAAAATCAGGCTCCGGTCCTGGCCAAGGCAGGTGAAATCTTTTCCAAGCTCACCGCGGGGTCTTATGCGAATCTTCGTGATGAACTGGATGATAGCGGCAAACCCATTTTGCTCGGTATTCGTCCAAACGATGAAGAGGTGTCCATCGATGGGATGAGCGACGGGTCCCGAGATCAGCTCTATCTCGCGCTTCGCCTCGCAACACTCGAACAACATCTGAGCAAGGGAGAGCCTATGCCCTTTGTCGTCGACGACATTCTCATTGGTTTTGACGACAATCGTACAAGAGTTTGCCTTGAGGTCCTCGCCGAACTGGCGGCCAGTACTCAGGTATTGCTTTTCACCCACCACAGGCGGGTCATTGAGCTGGCAGGCGAGCTTGAAGCAAAAGCAGGGATTTATACACATGAACTGGTTTGACAGTGTTGAGCAGACGAGGGTAAAAGGCTGAAATATAATACTATATACAATCTCATGACCAAAAACCAAGATGCTATCAGTGTTCGAAAGATAGCTAAGTCGATTCACTTGACCGCTATTTTGCTGAGCTCCATAGCTGCAAGCGAGCTTAGTTGTTGCCCCTGCTGCTTGCAACAAAGCGCTTCATTAAACGAATAACTATGAACACTTAGAATCCAGGAGTATTTCATGGTAAAGACCGACCTTACAGAAGGAGAAAAGAAAACAATTATTGAGGCGTTGAACAGCGATACTGAACCGCCTCCGGAGCTGATGACGAAGCTCTTTCCGGGGCTGGCTGAGAAATTTGATGTTGCAAAACTGGACAGGGCTAAGATTGTCACCCTTGAATATGCGGGGAAAAGAAGCGAGGCCGCTATACTGAATCAGGGTTCTCCAACAGACGCCGGATCGCCGCTCCAGGTTGAACGGTGTTTTAAAGGCGGCAGTCTGACGGGTGAAACCCAGCTTGATTTGTTTAAGAAAGCAAAGAGCGGGACGGATGATAACTGGCAGAACCTGATTGTGCAGGGGGATAACCTGCAATTTCTGAAGACCTGTTGCCGGAATGCTGATCCGCTGATCAAGGACAGAGTCAAGGGCAAGGTGAAGCTGTTTTATATTGATCCGCCATTTGCGACAAAGAGTGATTTTAGAGGATCAGGAGATGAAAAGAGTTATTCCGACAAGGTCGATTCCGCCGAATTTATTGAGGATTTGAGAGAGCGGATGATTTATATGCGGGAGACATTGGCTGATGATGGCTGTATTTATGTGCATTTGGATCAAAGAAAAGGGCACTACATAAAAATTTTGCTTGATGAAATTTTAGGAACACATAATTTCAAGCACGAAATCATATGGAAAAGAACAACTGCACATAGCAATGTAAGTATGATGGGAGTTATTCATGATTTAATTTTTTTGTATACAAAAAGTTATGATTTTGTATGGAATAAACAATATCAACCATATGACGATAAATTTTTATCATCGCATTATAGAAAAAAAGATGAAAACGGACGTATTTTTACTGATGATAACCTAATTGCGCCAGGAAATGGGTATGTCTATGAATGGAAAGGGATAGTAAAACCTTGGCGGTGTCCTAAAAAAACTATGGAAAAACTATGGGAAGAAAAAAGAATTTACTATACAAAACAAGGAGTCGCAAGGTATAAAAGATATTTAGATGAAATGCCTGGTGTTGCACTTCAGGATGTTTGGATGGATATAAATCCGGTAAATTCTCAAGCTATTGAGGACACCGGTTTCCCCACCCAAAAACCCGAAGCCCTCCTTGAACGTATTATCCTCGCCTCTTCCAACCCCGGCGATCTCGTCATGGACATCTTCGGTGGTTCCGGCACCACAGCAGCAGTAGCGGAGAAACTGGGCCGCCGCTGGATCGTTTGCGATTTCGGCAAGCATGCAATCTATACCATGCAAAAGAGGATGCTAAGAATCGGCGAGTCAAAGACGCTTGGTAGGGATGTAAAGAAAAATCAGAAATACGGCAAGCCTCCAAAACCGTTCTGCGTGGTTTCCACTGGGGCTTATGATTTTTCTCGCATTATGAAGCTCCGGGATAACAGAGACGCTTATATTGATTTTGTGCTGGGGCTTTTTCAGACCAGCCGGGATGAAAAGGATTTGTCGGGTAAATACAGGCTTGCCAATATCTTTGGTGAAAAGGATGGCGATCCGGTTGAGGTTTACCCTGTGTGGAATGACGAGTATTTGAAAAACATCAGAATTGACGAGAAGTATCTCAAAGGGATCATTTTGCAATCCCGCGGCAAGCTAAAGGGCAATTATTATATTATCACGCCGGAGACATGCACCCTTGTTGGCGATACCACCATGAGAAACAGCGCCGGTAATGATGTGCATTTTAAGATGCTGAAGTTTCCTTACAAAATACTGGAAGATGTGTCCCGCAATTTTCAGATACAGCAGCAGCCAAGCTCCCAGGAAAATGTCAACAACCTTATCAATTCCACAGGGTTTTATTTTAATGATGATGTTGAGATTGAAGTTGAGAAAATCAAACAGGGTTTGAAGATTACCCGATTTGAAACAAAAATACTGGATAAGCAGGAAAAGCGTTTAAAAGGGCTTGATGGGCTTGCCATGCTCCTTGTCGATGTTGATTATGACGGTAAGATTTTTGATATGGACAGGACGGTATTTGCCAAAGATATTGGCAATGACGGCGAAATCAGAATGAGCGGTTTGACGGAAAGCATTGCGGTTGTTGCAATTGATAGGCACGGGAATGAGAGTAA
>JAYENE010000335.1:0-2615 GCA_034721935.1 Thermodesulfobacteriota bacterium | reverse complement strand
GGTCGGTTATGCGCTCAATATTAGCAGGCGCCGCTTATCCTCAAACTTTATTGACGGCAATCATAAATCGCATACGAGCAGATCAAACAGTAAACTACCTGCGTGCCGCACTGATAAAGGCGTATCTGGTTAGAAAATATCGTATTACCAATAAATCTATGGAGGTAAATATGGCATTAAACAAAGAATCGACTAATGTTGCGTATCGGCTTGGGAGGCTTTTTGCTACCCTTGAAAAGGCCCAGAAAGACGCTATTCCTGGTGCAAATACAACCATCAAAGACCGTTTTTACGGCTCTGCGTCTGCAACGCCTCGCATTGTATTCCCGCAATTGCTCAGGTTAGCCCAGCATCACATTCAAAAAGCTGAACACGGGCGCAATACTGACAACATGATTGAGGGGATCATGCAGGGTATTCAGGAATTCCCAGCTCATTTGAGTTTGGACGATCAGGGTTTGTTTGCTATCGGGTATTACCATCAAAGAAAGGCATTCTATACTAAATCAGTAAAAAAGAAGGAGGAATAATCATGGTTGAAGCTATTAATAACCGTTACGAATTTGTATATCTTTTTGAGGTCGAAAATGGTAATCCCAACGGTGATCCGGATGCTGGCAATATGCCCAGAATAGATCCAGAGACAAGTTACGGGCTTGTCACGGATGTATGCCTGAAACGGAAAATTCGTAATTTTGTAGAGATTGTCAAGGGCAATCAATCTCCTCACGAAATTTATATCAGAGAAAAGGCAATCCTGAACCAAACCCATAAACGGGCACATCAGTCTGTTGGAGTAAAAGATGAGGGTGAGAGCAAAAAACGCAAAGGATCGGGAGCAGATGTTGAAAAAGCACGCGCCTGGATGTGCTCTAATTTTTTTGATGTGCGTACTTTCGGAGCTGTTATGTCATTAGGCGTTAATTGCGGCCAGGTTCGTGGGCCGGTGCAACTGAACTTTGCGCGCAGTATAGAATCCATTGTTCCTATGGAAATCAGTATCACCCGTATGGCTGTAGCAACCGAAAAAGAAGCTGAACAGCAGAGCGGTGATAATCGAACTATGGGACGTAAGCATATTGTCCCTTATGCACTTTACCGGGCAGAAGGCTATATATCCGCACATTTGGCAGCCCAAACCGGATTCACAGAAAAAGATTTAAAGCTGTTATGGAAGTCACTTATTAATATGTTTGATCATGATCACTCTGCGGCACGGGGGAAAATGAATGCACGCAAATTGATCGTATTTAAACACGACTCAATGCTTGGCAATGCACCCGCTCACAAGCTGTTTGATCTTGTAACAGTTAAGCGAGCAACAGATGTTGCCAAACCTGCGCGTGCATTCTCGGATTACAAGGTCGAGATAGACAAGAACAATGTGCCACAAGGTGTAAATCTTGAAGAAAAGATATAAAAAGAGAGCATAATGTACACCGAAAACGACCTCCTCCCCATCGTCGCCTTGTAACATATCAAAGAGATCGCGTACCCATGACCAGATGGTACAGGCGATGCGACTGTAGGGCCAGAGAGATATTTATTCTTGATTAACAAGAGGGGTGATGAAAACAAGCATGGCTGTCTTCAGAGGTAAGGGAATCAGGAAGACAATTCATAACAATGAGTGGTGGTTTTCGGTTGCCGATGTGGTTGAGCTATTGGCGGTTGAAGGAAAAAAGTAGCAATATGGAGCAGTAAAAATGACTCGAAAAGCAGGAAAGGTAGAAAACATTAATTCCGATCTCGGCGAAATCGTATTGTATCAGTCTGAGGACGGGCAGGCCGCACTGGATGTTCATCTTCAGGATGAAACCGTATGGCTCAGTCAGAAACAGATAGCCTCTCTTTTTGAAACGGAGAGAAGTGTTGTAACTAAGCATATTAACAATATTTTTCGGAGTGAAGAATTAGATAAAAAGGCAGTATGTGCAAAATTTGCACATACTGCTGGTGATGGTAAAACTTACCAGACGAATTATTACAATTTAGATGTCATTATCGCGGTAGGTTATCGGGTGAATGCTAAACGCGGCACCCAGTTTCGCATCTGGGCTACCACAATTCTAAAAGACCATCTGGTGCGTGGTTATTCGCTTAATCAGCGCAGGCTGGCGGAGAAAGGGGTTGAAGATGTGCGGCAGATTTTGAGTCTGCTTGCAGGCACTCTGGAAAGTCATAACCTTGTCAGCGATGAAGGGCTGGCAGTCCTGGAAGTTGTCAACCGCTATGCAAGGACATGGCAGCTTCTTCTGCAATATGACGAAAACAATCTGCCGGCTCTAGAGACAAAACACGTTGCCATATCCGGCCTGAAAACTGATAGTGTCCGTCAGGCCATTGCGACTTTAAAAAAAGATTTAATGGTCAGGAAAGAGGCAAGTGAAATTTTTGGCCAGGAGCGTGGCAATGCTCTTTCCGGAATTATCGGAGCAGTGCGGCAAACATTCAGCGGTAAGGATCTTTATCCAGATGTTGAGGAAAAGGCGGCCCATCTCCTCTACTTCGTGATCAAGGATCATCCTTTCACGGATGGTAACAAGAGGATCGGCTCTTTTCTTTTCCTGTTGTTTCTCAAGAGAAATGACTTGCTGGATCAAAAAAGCTTCAGC
>JAYENE010000334.1:0-2618 GCA_034721935.1 Thermodesulfobacteriota bacterium | reverse complement strand
CACGCAAGCAGATTCGTAGTAATAACTTTAGAATCAACATGTTAAGCGAATAATGCTCTTGAAGTCAATATTAACGACTGTTCCTTTTCCTGCCTATTTTTTACCCAGTTTACGTGCGATAATGGGCGCTTATCCTTTAGTCGCTTGCATATGGTTAACTTATCTTTGATTTTTTTGAATTCATCATTCGATAACATACTGATTTCTTTGAGGCTAAAGTCGTTTTAAAAGAGCTGCACCCTTACAACATAGGAAATGCTTTTTATCGGGAAGAAAGATATCAGGAAGCGGTCCGGTATTATCAAAAGGCGCTTCAAATAAACAAAAAAGATTATGAAACCGGATTCAATTTAAAACTCGCATTACATCAGTTTGAACTTCAAAAAAAAATGAGAAAAAAAGAAAGATCAAAGAAAGCCCTGCAGGATCGGAAAAAGCAGGAAGCCGGAAACGACATCCTGGAACAAAGAAAAAAAACCGGCAAAAGGAATTCAAATGAAAAAGTAAAACAGGCAGGAGCCCGGAACAGCAAAGGCTTTCAGGAAAAAAAAGAGAAAGATTCTTATAGTGAGAAACTTTCTCTTAATGCGGCAAAACGTTATCTTAAAACCTTAAATGAGGGAAAATGCAAATATCAGTCAATGTTTGCTGAAGGCTCAACGGACCGACGCCACTCTGCGCAAAATGACTGGTAGTGTCAGAAATTATGATCCGGTTCTTTAAAGGCATAGGCATTATTCTTTTTGTCCTTATATCTTTTTTGGGCAAAGCTTGTCTGGCTGATGCCGGCAATACGGTTGTAAAAAAAGATGAAAAAAATCTTTTTGTTACGCAACATGTTTCCAGTAACACCCTTTTTATTAATGAACAGGCGATCCATACCATATTGTTTTTCAGAAAGGTAAAGACAACAAACGCCAGTCTGGAAAAACCGGAGCTCCGAGAGTTTAAGGTTGAAGACTTGGGAATAGAAAAAGAATACGAAAAGATTATAAGCGGGACTTCTTATTTGGTAACTGAACTACGGTATGCTATATTTCCCGTTGCTCCCGGAACGTTTGAAATCCCGGCCGTTACTATTTCCTGCGACATAATAGCGCGCTCCAATAGATCATCCTTACCTTTTCTGGGGTCAGGGAAAAAGGAGCGAATTACTATCACTTCTATGCCTCTTACGATAAAGGTTATCCGGCTGCCTGAATATGGCAAACCTTCAAGATCATCTGAACTTGTAGGTCTGTTTTCGCTGAGTGGGGTACTAAATAAGGATAAGGTTATAGTTGGAGATTCTGTTACCTTGACAGTAACCCTGACAGGCAAAGGGAATCTGTATGAGTTGGCAATGCCTGTCTTTCCGGAAATAATAGATTGCAGGATATACCAGGACCGGCCAAGAGTAAAAATAGATAGAACCAGCAAAGGAATTTCCGGTATCCAGACGTATAAAATGGCTATTATTCCGATAAAAATCGGCCTGTACGTCATTGATCCCGTTTTAGTGCGCTTTTTCGATCCGGAGGCAAGAAAATACCGGGAGATTTTCACCGATCCCCTGCGGTTTGAAGCGCATCCTGTAAGCAGCAAAAAAACCGATACAGGCGGCAACGCTTTAACCGGCTCAGAAATGGCAACAGGCTTTAAAGAAAAGAGAGTTTACTCTCAAAAAAGAGCAATCCTGGGCATTGCAATAATTCTTGCAGCAGGATGTGCTTACTGCTTCTACCTTCGAAAGCGAAAATACCATAAAGAACATACCGAGCATGACAGAACCGAAAATGCACTGAAGCGGTTAAGGAAAGATTGCAAGGATGCGGCTTCCGCAAATCTCGAAAAAGTACACAGGGCTTTTAAAAGATATATAGAAGATAAGACCGGAACGCCGGCCCTGAATCTTACTACAACGGAAATCGAAGCACTTCTTTTCGAATTTTCTGTTTCAAAGGAATTGACTTGCAAAACTGTGGAAATTCTTAACAACCTTGATACAATCCGGTTTTCAAGAGAAAAGAGTATCCGGTTATTCAAAACTGAAATCATACAGAATATAGAGCAAACAGCGTTGGAATTGGAACAAGAGCTTGCCGCACAGCTCACAATTATTCATAAGAAAGGGTAAAGATGGCCGATGATTACGATTTTTTTATACGGCAACTTTAGAATTGCTGCTAATTCAGAGGGAATTTAGGAGTATGAGCAAAAAACCAGACCCTCATGGTCTCAAGACCTTCACCTTCTGCCTCACGCAAAACCTCAGCTTTCCGTAAAAGTGATTCCGCATCAGCATGGCCAACCTTCCGACCATGCCACCACTTGCTTTCACATATCCAGTGTTCCTTTGAATTTTTTTAATCCGATGCATACTTGCATTCCTTTAGTTATGTTAGCCGAACATAGATTAGACGGCCTAATAGCCGTAGTTAATTACGGCTAATTGCCGCTACAAAATTAGAAAATATAAACAGTACAGTGTATTGGTACTAACAGTTATTACATATTGAAATGTAAAATACGGCTAAAATGCAGCCTATTTCCAATATGCGGCTGCTTTGCTGTATAGCGCTTTTTTGTAACCTTTCTAACCTGGCGCTATCTAAGAGAAGATAATGTGATTGAGGCAT
>JAYENE010000333.1:0-2618 GCA_034721935.1 Thermodesulfobacteriota bacterium | reverse complement strand
GCTCCAGCGTGGGAACGCATACCATATGGGTTCCCACGCTGGAGCATGGGAACCAGGCAGTCCGCCAAAGGGCTCTGACAGAATCGAAATAACAGCTTTTGGTTAGTTTTCGTTCAGACACTAATTATATATCATTTTAAAGTTAATTGTTTCAATAGATTTTTTCAGATGATATAATAAAAAAATAGGTAAACACTAAATACTGATTAAGTAACCGTTCATGGTTACTTAATCAGATTCGTTCAATGGTTCACGGTTCAAGAAACACAACCCTGAACTTTTGAACCGTGTACCATTGAACGCTTACTTGAAAGGTGTTTTTATGAAAAATATGCTTGTAACAGGAGGGTGCGGATTTATTGGCGCAAATTTTATCCAATATCTGCTTGGAGAAACCGATTTTACAGGCCGGATAATCAATGTGGACAAATTAACCTATGCCGGCAACCCTGAAAATCTGGCGGGAATCGATAAAAAGTTTCCTGGTCGCTATTATTTCATAAAGGCTGATATATGTGACCGGCAGGCAATGGAGATGGTTTTTGAGAAATATCAGATCGACTCTGTATGCCATTTTGCCGCAGAATCCCATGTTGACAGATCGATTGTAGGGCCGGATGCATTTATCAAAACAAACATTACCGGAACATTTAACCTGCTTGAACAAGCCAGATTCCATAAGGACAAAATACTCCTTTTTCACCATATCAGCACAGATGAAGTTTACGGCTCACTTGGAAAAAGCGGCTGTTTTACCGAAAAAACGGCTTACAGCCCGAACAGCCCTTATTCTGCTTCCAAGGCCGCCTCGGATCATCTAATAAGATCATACGGCAAAACATACAACTTGCCTGTAACTATCTCAAATTGTTCGAACAATTACGGCCCATACCAGTTTCCGGAAAAACTTATACCGCTTACTATATTAAATGCGCTTGAAGAAAAACCGCTTCCGGTTTATGGAAAGGGTCTGAATGTAAGGGATTGGTTATACGTAACCGATCATTGCAAAGCTGTCTGGCTGATTATGCAAAAGGGAAAACATGGTGAAACATATAACATAGGCGGCAGGTGCGAAATGCACAATATAGATGTAGTAAAGGTTATATGTGATATGATTGACGAACTAGTCCCGAAACCTGGCAACAGGCCGCGAAGAGATTTAATTACTTTTGTAAAGGACAGACCCGGTCACGATCAAAGGTATGCCATTAATTTCAGCAAGCTGCAAACAGAGCTGGGCTGGATTCCTGTTGAATCATTTGAAACCGGAATAAAAAAAACCATTGCATGGTATATTGATAATAAAAATTGGGTGGATAGAGTTAAAAGCGGCGAATATATGTCGTGGATAGAAAGACATTACAATATGTTATGAGTTGTTCATGAGAAATGCGGGATAGAAGTTTTTTTCTGTGTGCTGTTTGCCGTTGACGTGGAAGACGATAAAGTACGAATCATTACCGCCTATTATCCAAGTCCACAGGAATGGGAGGAAGATTTCAAAACGATGAGGCGATCACCATGAAATGGCATGTGTGTGGATCTATAATTAGTTCTATGATCACAGATTTGCCCTTCAAATTAACTGAAGCAAGCATTGCTATCTTGAAGGGTGTATCCGTCTTGCAGTGTGACCGTTGCAGGGAATATTTCCAATATGACCCTGTATTGGAGTGTGTGGAAAAAAGTCTTGAGAAGGCAGATGTTGCGGTAGAGATAGAAGTACTTAGGTATGCGGCTTAAATTCGCCTGATTAAAGAGGTCGGAAAAGGAACAGGTCTTGGGCTTTATATCTGCCACGAAATTATACAAAGACAGGGAGGTACTATAATGGTTGAAAAACCGTTAAATCCAATGATTACTGACTCAAACACAACGACTCTAAAAAACTACTTTGAAAACCGCAAGGATATTGCTTTCGCCTTCTTGTTCGGTTCTCAGGCAAGAGGCTTGGCTACATCATTGTCTGATGTTGATATAGCGGTATATTTTTATCCTGAAGAACGGCATCCTGTAGAGTATGAAGAAGAGGTATTCTATGAGGGTGAAGATGAGATATGAGCTGATTTGGAGCGTCTTCTTAAAAAGGAAGTAGAAGCGCTAGTCCTAAACAGGGTATCAGCAACTGTTGCAACAAGTGCGATAAGGGGTATCCGTCTATCAATAAATGATTGGGGGCTGTATCTTGACTTTATAGAAGTGGTGACACAAGAGGCTGAGGATTTTATGAATTTTATTATAAATGATTATGCTGAGAGGGCTGCACTTGAAAAAAGAGGTCAAATGTAGACTTATCAAACACATAACCTTCTTTGAAAACGAACTTAAAGATTATAAGACCTTCGAGTTTCTTTCGTGGAAAGAATATAATAAAGAAAGAAGAAACGAAGAAATGTAGAAAGATGGATTGAAAATATTATCAATTCATCTGTAGATATTGCCAAGATAATACTTGCCTCTGAAGGGCTGCCTCTTGCTGATACTTACAGGTGCAATACAAAAAAGTGATAAGATATAAGACATTAAATGTGTAGCTTTTTTTGAATATCGAATGTCGAACAGGGAATAATGAATGTCGAAGGAAGGAATTCTGCCATTTGATATAGGTTTCTTAA
>JAYENE010000332.1:0-2633 GCA_034721935.1 Thermodesulfobacteriota bacterium | reverse complement strand
ACAACTTTACCAGCGTCCCCCCCCTTTTTTTAGTGGGAATGGAATGATTGCGACAAAAGATTCGGAGATGACTGGCCGGGGCGTATCCCCGCACAATTGATAGCCCACATCCTATACTATCTTTCAAACCAGAGCGACCTGATTGTTGACCCCATGGCCGGCGGTGGCGTAACACCCGACACCTGTCTTGCCTTAAACCGAAGATGCTGGGCTTTTGATATGACAGACCGGCAGGAGGCACGCCCTGAAATCGAACCTTATACCTGGACTTTACCAACAGCTCAACAGCTTACAAGCTCAACAACCAACCCGCTATCCTGGCCTGTAATCTCAAAAGAAAAGCCCGACCTCATCATCTTCGGCCCGCCCGCCTCGCCTGAAGGCGAAGCCGATGGCGGGCATGTCCGCCATATTTTGACAAAAAAGCCGCCGACTATGACAAAAAAAGCATATCCGGACTGCCGAAGAAAGAATGCCTTGAATTCCTTGAGGCCTTCTTCGCCCTCCTGAAACAAAATGTCAAAAAGACGACAAGGCTTGCCTTTATCAATGCGGACTGGCCTGCCCGCCATCGCTCTCGCCCAACGGAGGCAGTCAGACACGTTCAAGGCTTTCGCTCAGGCGAGGCGGGCGGGCGTGATTTTCAGAACAAATCGGCGGCAGAGGAATCCGGCAAAAGAGCAATCCTGATAGACGACTACCTCCGGATTTTAAACAAAACCGGATGGCAGCACACCCACATCATCCATGCCCCTATGTCCGCGCAACGCTTCAGCGCAGTAATCGTCTCCGCAATGCAGAAAAAAAGAATACTTGGAGTAACATCCAGGTATGTGATAATTCTGAAACAGTAGTTAGTCACGAATGCCACGAATGGAGTACGACAGATAAGCTTTTCAATAAAGTCAGAAGGTAACAACGTCCCTCATTCCCCATGCTGAGGAACCCGGTGCAGTAACTCCGCACGTCACGCCAGCGGCGTGATGAGGGGGCAGTCGGGTAACTGGCGGTTCTACCTCGATCCCCTCTCGCTCACAGATTTCTTGCTTTACAAATATCATTATTATGATAATATATTGTAATAATTATGATAATATATTGTAATAATAATGATAAATAGGAGGAATTATGCCATTAATTAGACCTATATCTGATTTGCGTAATCGGGCTATGGAAATATCTGAGCTTTGCCACAGTGAGGATCAACCTGTATTCATAACACGAAATGGAAAAGGCGATATGGTAGTTATGAGCCAGGCGCATTATGAGCGTTTTCAGCGCTTACTTGAATTATATTATAAACTTGGAGAAGCAGAGTCCTTAGATGCATTTGGTGAGCAGGGAATCACTCATGAAAAACTTATGAAGAAGCTAAGAGAGAAAATCAGTTGAGCGTTCCTCTTGAAATCAGGTACTTACCTACAGCAGAAAATGATTTGGATGATATTTTTGATTATATTATGATGGATAATCCATCTGTTGCTGTTTCTATGCTTGAAAAGTATAATCACTCAATTTCTCAATTAGCTTTTAATCCGGAATTGGGCGTAGTTTCAAAAGATGATCGACTAAAGAAAATGGGATATAGAATACTGATAATTGGAAAATACCTTGTATTTTATGTGGTGAAAGCTAATACAGTTCAAATACGAAGAATTATTCATGGAGCCAGGCAATATAACTTTCTTCTTTAACATACGATCCATCCCCCAAGGATCTATCGATTGTCAGAGTAACAAACTAACATAACATCCCTCGATGTCTAATGCAGACTTTTCTTTTTTCGGCGTAGCCGATTGTTCATTTAAAATTTCTTCCGGGAATTTCAAATACAAAAAACAATCCAAAAAATCCAGCCTGCCCGTAGGTCCGGCAGATGGTACCGGGGTCTAAAAGAAACAACAATATAGTATAAACATCAATTAGATAGAAAGTTATTTAAGTATTTAAGGACGTCCCGCTAAGCGCAAATACCGTTTTTGTTCAAGACAGTCAGAGTAATGTAATTTTATATACCAGAGCAGATATACTACGTAATGAAGAAGCGGATGAAATTAAAAAATTTGTTACTTACTGGAAAAATATAAATGGCAGGGTTAATGAAACTCTTGTTTTTGACTGTAAGTTTACTGCTTACAGAGTTCTTGATGAGATTGAAGATGATAAAATAAAATTCATAACTCTTCGGAAAAGATATGCCAGACTAATAAAGGACACATTGGATCTTCCACCAAATGAGTGGAAAAAAATTCATTTATCAATCCCGAAACGCAAATATAAAAATGTTTCTGTCCATGAAAGTGAGGTTAAGCTAAAGGGCTGTAGTAACACATTTCGTCAAATTACGGTAAAAGATCATGGCCGAACCAAACCCACATTTATTATTACCAACAACAAGGACTTGCCCATGAAGGGTATCCTGGAGGTCTATGCCAGGCGATGGCGTGTAGAAAACAAGCTTGCGGAATTAGTTGCATTTTTTAATTTAAACGCCCTTTCTTCACCGATTATCAGAAATTTACAAACTCAAAAAGTAACCTGCCAACAACCTGATGTGGCGGGCAGTTAAATTTAAAACGGCTGACTGTTTGAGCATGTTAGTGAGCGTTAAGAAATAACGACGACCAAATAAA
>JAYENE010000331.1:0-11238 GCA_034721935.1 Thermodesulfobacteriota bacterium | reverse complement strand
TGGGCAAAATGGAATGTTTTTGGCGCGTAAAACGCACCCTGCGATTTACAAACAATAATTGAGCATGGCTTATGTCGAACTTTCGACGAGCAAATATTAAAGGTGGCGCCTATTTCTGTAAGCGTTCACAAGTTCAGGGTTCACCGTTTAGGGTTACCTTAACCCAGAACCTCTGAACCTTGAACCTTTAAACCCGTGAACGCTTACCAATATTCTTTGTATTTTAACTCTTAAAAAACAGGAGGTTAAGAAATGAAAAGAATTGTTTTGATTTTTATCTTAGGTCTGTTTCTTTCAGGCTGTGGAACCCTGGCAAAAGAGTCTGAATTATGGGAGCATGATACAATGTATAAAAACTGGGATCACCTGAAATTCAGCATATATGGGTTCGAACATCCTTCAATAGAAAGCTTAAAAAAAACAGATGAACAAGGGTGGTGGGGTTTAGAAATACCCATAAATGCGACTAAGAATTAATTTGAAGGGGAATAAAGATAGCCTGTATATAATGACGGATTAACCATCATGTTTACAAGCTCTTTAACGGATGACTCTGCAATAAACTTCAGGATGGAAAACTTCTTTTTCGGTACATAAACAGCGGAAATCTTGCCCTTAATTCCGCCAATGCGGCCAGCCCATTCTATTGCGTCTTCGAGATTCCCAAGACGGTCAATGAGCCCAAGATTTTTTGCATCCTCTCCGGTAAAAATACGTCCGTCAGCGATTCCTTCCACTTTAGCTAAATCCATCCCTCTTCCCTTAGCAATATCCGCAATAAATTGTCTGTGAATCCGGTTGGACAAATTTTGGAGGATACTTCTTTCGTCCTTTGTCATCTCACGAACCGGAGAGCCGATATCCTTGTACTGGCCACTCTTAATGACAACGGGGACCATGCCGATTTTACGAAGGAGTTCCTGAAAATTTGCAAAGCCCATGATAACGCCTATGCTGCCTGTTATAGTGCCTGGATTTGCAATAATGCCATCGGCGCCCGCGGCAACATAATAACCCCCGGATGCGGCAACAGCGCCCATAGAAGCTATAACCTTTTTTGTCTTGACTGTTTTTCTGATTTCCCTGAAAATTTCCTGCGAAGGCCCGACAGCGCCGCCGGGAGAATCGATACGAATTACTATAGCCTTGACAGAACTGTTTTCACGAAAACGTTTAAGACTATGAATTATATCCCTGGAAGAGGTAATATTGCCGGTTAACTCAACTATTCCGACCTTTTCTCCTCCTGATTTTAAAAGAGCATCAAAATCAGCATTCTTTGCAACAAGCATAAAAATCAAGGATAAACCAATAAAAACCGTAGCCATTATTGATGAAAAAATCAGAATAAAAAAAAGATATGGATGTCGTCTGGAAAACATGAAGTTAATTTCAATGCATCTCTACTGCTTGTTTGACTCATCCTGAAGATTCTCGCGCAGGATATCTCCAAAAGCAGATGTCGCAGGGCCCATATTGTCTATATATTTACCGAGAAGCGCTTTGTCATCCTCAATATCAAGCTGCTTGATTGAAAGACCAATTCTTCTTTCCTCGCCGTTAATATTCATAATCTTAGCGGTTATGACATCGCTGATATTGAATTTCCCAACAGGAGTTTTTATTTTTTCAGCGCTGATTTCAGATACATGCACAAGACCTTCAATTCCTTCTTCCAATTCCACAAAAACTCCAAAATCGGTTATATTTGTAACTGTGCCTGTAATCTCTTTTCCAACCTCATAGCGCTCTGCCACAGTTGTCCAGGGATCTGTTTCCAACTGTTTGATTCCAAGAGAAAATCTTTCGTTTTTCTTGTCAATATCAAGAACTATAGCCTGAATTACATCCCCTTTATTATACAGCTCGGACGGATGTTTTATCCGCTTGGTCCAGGAAATATCCGAGATGTGAACAAGGCCGTCAATTCCTTCATCTATGCCGACAAAAAGGCCAAAATCGGTTATATTTTTGATTTTCCCCTCAATGGTTGTCCCGATAGGATACTTTTCACTAATTACATCCCATGGATTTGGAACAACCTGTTTCATGCCGAGTGAAATTCGTCTGTTCTCAGGTTTTATATCGAGCACAACGGCCTCAACAGCAGCTCCAATAGATACGACCTTGGAAGGATGGCGAATCTTTCTGGTCCATGACATCTCAGAAACATGAATCAGCCCCTCAATACCCTCCTCCAATTCTATAAAAGCGCCATAATCTGTCAGGCTGACAACCTTGCCGGTAATACGGGTGCCAACCGGATATTTTTCTGTAACGGTTGCCCAGGGGTCCTCGGTAAGTTGTCTCATGCCGAGAGAAACCCTTTCCTTTTCAATATCAAAGCTCAATATCTTGACAGTTATCTTATCGCCGACTGAAAAAAGTTCCGAAGGATGTTTAACACGCCCCCACGAAATATCCGTAATATGCAGCAGGCCATCAACACCGCCAAGGTCAACGAATACGCCATACTCGGTAATATTCTTTACAATACCTTCAACAACCTTGCCTTCATGTATGGATTCAAGAGTTGCAGCCCTTTTAGATTCGCGTTCCAGTTCAAGAACAGCCCGTCTGGATAAAACTATATTGCTGCGCTTTCGATTATATTTTAAAATTTTAAATTCAAAGGTCTTTCCTACCATCTCGTCGAGATTGCGGATAGGGCGCAAATCAGCCTGTGAGCCGGGTAAAAAAGCCTGCACTCCGATATCCACGGAAAAGCCACCCTTTACACGGGCCAAAATAACCCCTTCGATAGTTTCCTCCTTATCGTAACTGCTCTTAATGTCTTCCCATATCTTTACTTTTGCCGCTTTTTCTTTTGAAAGGATAACACGCTCTTCATCTTCATCCCAGTATTCAACCATTACCTCAACTTCGTCTCCTTGAGACGCGTTAATATTACCGTGATCATCCTTGAATTCCTGAATCCGTATTCGCCCCTCTGATTTATAGCCGATGTCAACAAGCACATAATCCTTGTCAACCGCAATTATCCTGCCGGTAACAAGCTCGCCTTCTCCGAAACGCTTAAAGCTTTCAGCGTACATGTCCTCATAGTTTTCCATAAGGTCACCGGAGTCTTGAACATCTTTTGACGCTTGATCAACAACAGTCTGCTCCGCGCCAGCCTGGTCTGCCAAATCGTCTTTGTCTGTCTTTTCAGTTGAATTGTTTTCTGCAAAATTATCCATTAACCAATATTCCCCCTTAAGCTGTATTAATGTCGCAACCAATAAGAGATTGCATAATTTGTAATATTTTATAGCCTTATGCAACAAATTATCTGCAATCGAGCTTTAAGTGTGATTAAATTTAAAACAGGAAACTGTTTGAATGTATTAGAAATCGTTACGAAAGAACCTGAAACGATATCGTTATTTATAAAAAATCGTCTTACTTGTCACAATTATTATTTTTATTATGGCTTGTTCTTTCTTTACGATTTCTTATACGTGAGTTTTTCCTGGTTTAAATTTAATTATACTTGATGAATTTGTAAAAAGTCCACCATACCCCTTAACCGTCATTCCGGCGAAAGCCGGGCACGTAGTGAAGCTTTAGCGCTATCCAGTCGTTTCAAGTAGTTGCAGATCATCTGGACTCCGGTTTTCACCGGAGTGACGACTTTTTACGAGATTGTCATACTTGAAGCGGTCATCTTTTCACAAAGCTAAAATGTTACCATAATTTTAATTTTATAACAAACTAACAGTAATAAAACAACCCTTAATTTCATAAACCGCAAAAGCAAGCGCTATCCGGTCTTTTTAGCAATATGTGAAAGCATAAGCTCGACCACTTCGTCAGCGGAAAGATCGGTTGAATCTATTATTATAGCATCATCAGCCGGTTTTAACGGGGACAGAGACCTGGTCCTGTCATTTTCATCCCGACAGTTCATATCCTGTTCGATCTCCTCTATTGTCAGGAAGGTTTTTGACGACAATTCCTTGTAACGCCTTAATGCCCTTGTTTTGCGGGATGCATCTAAAAAAAATTTTATGTCGGCGCCGGGAAACACGACAGCGCCCATGTCGCGTCCCTCAAACACAACGCGTTTCCCGTCCCCCATATCCCTTTGCAAATCCAGAAGATATCTCCTTACAACCGGCCTTGCAGAAACAGCCGAGGCAAGCATCGAAATTTCAGGATTTCTTATTTGATCTGTGATATTTTTATTATTTGAAAATAGATGGGATCCTCTCGCCGTGCTCGCGCCCTGTCGCAGCAGGTCTTCTGCAAATACAAATTTTAAGTCCAGAGTCATGCATAAATTTTCAAGTCCAACATCGTCATCATGGCTCAATCCTTTAGATTTTGCTTCAAATGCAACCCCCCTGTAAAGAGCCCCTGTGTCAATATATCTGTAATCAAGCCTTTTTGCCAGGCTCCGGCTTACCGTGGTTTTACCCGCCCCCGCCGGACCATCTATTGTAATAAGAAGAGATTTCACATTACCTTCTCAAGAGCTTTAATAAAACGAACATTGTCCTCATGAAGCCCGACATTAATTCTAATATAATCAGGATAACCATAAGCTGTCATGGATCTGACAACAACCCCCTGCCTAAGCATATTTTCAAAAACCTCATCAGCATTTTTTCCAACATCGATTAGAAAGAAATTTGCCTGGGAAGGAAAATATTTAATTCCCAGCCTTTCCAGGGAATCATATAAGAAATTCAGACCTTCATGAACAAGATCTACAGTCTTTTGCAGAAATTCTTTGTCGTCAAGCGCAGCGGTAGCAGCTACCTGTGCCAGCGAATTTGCATTAAAGGGCGGCCTTATTTTGTTTATCACATCTGCTATTGCATGCGGCATTATTCCATAGCCGATTCTAAGTCCTGCCAGGCCATAAGCCTTGGAAAAGGTGCGAAGCGTGACCACCGGCATATCTGCATTAAGATAATCAATGCTTCTTGCGCATTTTTTATCTCGAACAAATTCGATATATGCCTCATCTACAACAACAACTACTTCGGGAATACCTTCGAGAAAGGTTTTAAAATCGGTTTCGGAAAAAACCGTTCCGGTTGGATTGTTGGGATTGCACAAAAAAATCATGCGGGTTTTTTGGGTAATCCTGTTTTGTATGCTGTTTAAGTCAATTGAAAGTGAATTCAAGGGCACATATACAGGGATAGCTCCGACACTGCGAATCATTATATCGTACATAATAAATGAGGGCCACGGCATAATCACCTCATCGCGGGTTTGCGTTAATGCCCTCGTAAGCATGCCTATAATCTCATCAGAACCGTTTCCTAAAACAATATTTTCCTGCCCGATTCCCAGACTTTCAGAAATTTTTTTTGTTAAATCATGACCACTGGCATCAGGATAGCGATTAAGGTTTTTCATGGCTCCCTTAATAGCCTCAACCGCTTTGGGAGATGGCCCCAGAGGGTTTTCATTTGAAGCCAGTTTTATGGAATCACTAATGCCATATTCCCTTTCAAGCTCTTTAAGAGGCTTGCCTGGAGAATACGGCTGTATTGATAGTATATAGCTGGGGACTGATAAGTTCATAGTTATAAAAAGCTCCTTTTTTGCCTATAAACTAATACCATAAGACGCTCGATGCTGGACAGGATAAGAAGCGCTTAAAGTTAAGGAATGCGCCTTTGGCGCTGCCAATTTTATTTTTTTTACCATACAACTTTTCACTTTGTTTCTGTCTGAACTTATAACCAGGCCATGAAGATCTATAGCACGCCTGTCTGCGTGCAACGCACAGGCAGGCCGAAGGCGTACCACAACTTTAGGCGCTTTAGGTCACTTTAGGCGCTTATTTCTTAGGCGCTTTTTTTGCCGCCCTTTTACCCTGTTCAATGGCCTCCATATTAAGAGGTATAAATTTAGGTTTTTTTGCGAATTCTTTTTTGACAGATTCCCTCATTAAGTCAAAATTGACTACTTTGCTGCGCGCGACAAAAGCGGCAAGGGCCACAATATTTGCGGCTCTTACATTGCCAAGCTCCTTGGCAATATCGTTAACCGGAACTGCAAGTTCATCAACATCGCTGCGCTGTGATCTAATTGGAATCAATGAACTGTTAATCAATATAACACCGCCAGGCTTCACCATTGGCGCAAATTTTTCCAAAGAAGGCCGGTTCATGGCGACAAGATGCATTGGATTTCTGATTATCGGCGAACCAATCGGCCTGTCGCTGATAACAACTGTACAATAAGCTGTTCCACCGCGCATTTCAGGGCCGTATGAAGGAATCCACGCCACCTCAAAACCTTCCTCCATGGCTGTATATGCAAGGATCTTCCCGATTAAAAGTATCCCCTGCCCGCCAAAACCGGCAAATATCACCTCGCTTTGCATTCTTGCCTCCTAAATAATACACATATGATTGTTGATTGTTGATTTATGATTTATGATTTATGATTTATGATTGAACAAAAACACAATCGCCAATCAACAAGGCAGCATTACCAATTTGTTAAAGCCGAAAACATAAACTCTATTCGGGCGGGTTAAACCCGCCCCTACGAAATTTGATGCACGTAACCCGTAGTGGCGGGTTTACCCCGCCCGCCATCGCTCTCGGCCAAATGAGGAAGTCAGCATCCCTGAAGACTTTCGCTCAGGCGAGGCGGGCGGGTCCGCCCGATGATAAATGATGATGCTGTGGGATATCATTCCAATTTTAACAAACTGGTAATACTCCCATCAATAATCATCAGTCTTTTTTCCTGTTTTAATCAGGCGTTTTAAATTCGCCAAGTTTATAATAAGGAAGCATGGTCTCCTCTGCCCACTTTACTGCCTGCACCGGAGTAAGCCCCCAGTTGGTCGGACATGTGCTCACAACCTCCACCAGGCTAAAACATCGGCCTTCTAATTGATACTGAAATGCTTTTTTGATGGCTTTTTTTGCCCGGACAATATATTTTGGTTTTATTACAGTTTGTCTTGTTATATATCCGGATGTCTCGAGAGATGAAAGCAATTCAGCTATCTTTATCGGCATACCAACCTCTTTAACATTTCTTCCAAAAGGGCTTGTTGTAGTCCGCTGATTCGGCATGGTAGTCGGCGCCATCTGACCACCCGTCATGCCATAGACAGCATTATTCACAAAAATGACTGTAAACTTTTCCCCCCGGTTTGCGGCATGAATTATTTCTCCCATTCCAATGCTTGCCAGGTCGCCGTCACCCTGATAGGTAAAAACGATCAAATCCGGTCTGACTCTTTTCATCCCTGTAGCCATAGCAGGGGCACGACCATGTGCCGCTTCCTGGAAATCAAAGGTAAGATAATTATAAGCCAAAACCGCGCACCCGACAGGCGCAATGCCGACGGTACGACCCTTGATGCCCAGTTCGTCGATCACTTCGGCTATTAGCCTGTGTATAATGCCATGGGTACACCCAGGGCAATAATGGGTATGCTGGTCGGAAAGAGATTCCGGTTTTGAAAATGTCTTGCCCATTTATATTTATACTCCTTTATATCTAAAGTGATTCAGGTTCAAAGGTTCAAGGTTCAAGGTTCAAAGGTTCAAGGTTCAAGGTTCAAAGGTTATAGCCTGCTTCACAATGGTTCAGGGTTCACGGTTCAGAGTTCAGGATTAACAACCTTTAAACCTATGAACTGTGAACGTTGAACCGCTCAACCCAGGTAAAACGATTTAACAGCTTCGACAACCTCTTCCGGAGTCGGCACATCGCCGCCACATTTCCCATACCATTTGACAGGAAGTTTGCCTTTAACACATCTCTCCACATCCTCAACCATTTGTCCCATGCTCATCTCGATGCTTACAACTACCTTGCAGCTCTCTTTGCAAGCAGCTTCATATACAGCCTTTTCCGGAAAAGGGAAAAGGGTTTGAGGTCTTATCATTCCAACCTCAAGCCCTTCATCTTTCATATTGTCTATGGCGGTTTTGCATACTCTGCTCATTGTTCCATAACTTAAAATGAGCGTTTTATAATCAGACTCTATGTTATAATATTCGTATCTTATTTCCTCTTGCTTCATCCGGTCGTACTTGGCTTTTAACATAAGATTATGTTCGTTTAGTTTGCCGGAATCCAGAAAAAGAGTTTTTACCAGGTTGCGCTTGTTGCTTCCACGAGTGTCCATTCCGTTTGTGGCCCATTCATCCTTGTTGGTCGGCTCTGACTTGAGGTGATCAGGAAATTCTACAGGTTCCATCATCTGGCCTATCAAACCATCTCCTAAAAGCATCACCGGGTTGCGATACTTTTCCGCAAGAGGAAAAGCAAGCATTACCATCTCAACAGCCTCTTGAACACTTGCGGGCGCCATGACAAGCAACCTGTAGTCGCCATGGCCTCCGCCTTTTGTTGCCTGGAAGTAATCAGCCTGGGATGGAAGTATTCCTCCAAGTCCGGGACCGCCTCGCATAATATTTACAAACACGGCCGGGCACTGGGCGCCGGCAATATAGCTGATCCCTTCACTCATCAGGCTTATACCGGGGCTCGAGGATGTGGTAAAAACCCTGGCCCCACACGCTGACGCTCCAAAAAGCATATATGAAACCGCAACCTCGCTTTCCCCCTGCAAAAATACACCGCCGACTTCAGGCATGCGGCGGGACAGGTATTCTGCAACCTCGGATTGAGGAGTAATAGGATAGGCAAAATAATTAAGACATCCAGCTCTTATTGCGGCCTCTCCTATAGCTTCGTTCCCTTTCATTAATATCTTTCCCATAATATTCCTTTGTTTATGCCGGCTGCTTTGGCCTGTCTTCGATCTCTTCGGTTATGGTTATCGCGACATCCGGGCACATAATGCAGCATGTTGCGCAAAAAATACAATCTTCAGGGCGTGCCTGATATACGGGAAAATAGCCCTTTGTGTTGATTTCTTCAGAGAGTTCCAAAACATTTTTAGGGCATACGGCCACACATAGCCCGCACCCTTTACATCTGCTGCTATCGATATGATGCTTATATGCCATATATTTTACTCCGTTTTTGAAGCAAGAGAAAAAGACCTTTTCCAGGGCGGGACAAGCTGCCTTTCTATTAATAATACCGGACAGGTAAAATGTTTAATATCTATTTCCGGCAACAGCTTTGCCGCAACTGTAACAAACTTTAAAGGCAATCCGCTCTCCATTGATAATCCTAATGCAAAATCATAACCTGTATATATGTCCTCAACAGTTGTTTCATCAATAAGATTTGCATTGCCGATAATGCCGCTTATAGATAACTTTGAGGCCATTTCTATCTCATTGCGAATCTTTAAACACCCTCCAGCCGTGTCTGTAAAGGGTCTAAATGGATTTACGACCTGAAGCATACGAATTTTCCTGCCGCTTAATGCATCGCCAAGCGCTGCAAGCACATTTACGCCAACACCATTACCGCCCGTGTCAAGCAATGTCAGTTGGCTTGGTTGTCTGATCATTCCCGCCACAACAGGGCTCAAAATGGGAAGATCGGCCTGCATATACTGCTTTGGAGGCACAACCACCTCGATCCCAAGTTCGGCAAGCCGTGCCTTTGCCTCACGTGTTCTAAAGTAAGGATTAACCAGATCAAGATCTGCGATACGAACATCTAACCCGGCCCGCTTGCAATTCACGGCAAGATTGATGCAAACCTCGGTCTTTCCGCTGCCATAGTTTCCAACAATTATAACAATGCCATCCAGATCGATTTCCACAGGTTAAAGTCCAGTATCGGCAATTAGCAGCTTTAAAAAAGCCATTTGCATAAGGCAAATGGTTAAGCAAAATAATAGTTCCAAATATCAGCCTGTTCAAAATATCAAATATTATTTTCAATTTCTATTGATGTCAAGGCGTTTTGCAAAGGTCTCTACTTCACTATCTTGAGAATCTCCCTAAATCTTTCTCCTGTAGCCTCCTTCAACAATTCAAATAATGCTGTCTCAGTGCTTGTCAGCGCAGCCCCTAAATCTTTAATTTTCTCCAGGCCGATCTTAAAATTCTCCATAGTCCTTGAAGAAACGGCATCTGCAACAACCTGAATTTCATACTGCAAATCCAATAAATCCATAGCTGTCTGATAAATACAGATATGAGTTTCAATGCCTGCGATTAAAACCTGTTGTCTGTCTAATTTTTTTATCTCCCGCATAAATTCATCACTGCCGCAGCAACTGAAACTATGTTTACTTATAGGCTTAATCTCACATAGAAGATTGGCGACTTCAGGTATTGTCGGCCCTAAGCCTTCAGGGCAATGTTCAACCCAGATGATGGGAATCCCCAGAATTTGCATTCCCTTTATGAGCCTTCGAAGGTTCTCAAACAGCATACTTTTCTTACGCATAAGATGGGCCAATTTGGCCTGAACATCGACTATAATCAAAACGGTATTTCCAGTATTAAGCATATCTCTCTTTCCGGCCATTTGTATCTAAAGTGATCGGTTTCAGGTTCAGGGTTTAGAACCTTTGAACTTTGAACGGTGAACCTTCTCTATTGCCGTGTTATCCTTTTGTTAATAGTAAGTTAGGGCTCTTCAACCGGGAACCGTGAACGTTGAACCGCTTAACCCAGGTTATTATATATATTCTAATATTTCCCTTTGTCAATTAATCCTGCCTGATTTTCACGGAAAAAAATCGGTTTTGTCGTCAAAATCTTCGCAGGCAGACCATCTGAGCTCCGCTTTTCACCGGAGTGACGACTTTTTACGAATGCATAAAGATTACAAGGGTGGCATTTTCTGATTTTGCTGTTGCTGCTATCATGGCATCAGCTAACCCAACACCATGACTTTTTTGAAAGTCTCTGCAAAACAACCCGCCTTTCACAGCCAATGCGTTGTTCAGGGAAACAACACGAAAATATTCAATAAAATCATCCAGTATGCCCCTTTCTTTGCCTTCCCGAACACCTGCATAAAGTTCAGTTCAAGGCATTGTTAGCAATAGGAACCCATGATGAGATTTATTAAAAGGGAATATCTTTGATAAGTTCAGAAGGTAACAGCGTCCCCCTATTTTCGCACAAGGGTCCAGATAGGAACCGTCGCGTCGGCGTATAACCACGGCTGCATCTCCGTCCGTTTCAAAAGAGCTGGTGGAATCCTGCTACAGGTTTGGACTTTTTCCGGAAAAGGTTCCGTAAGGCTGTGGATGGAAAATTTCCCATATTGCAGGTAGTCAGTCGGTCATGAATTTTCCTGAGAAAGAGGTCTGGTGAATATCTGGTCGTTTACAACAAGTCGTTGATGGTGCTTTAGTCAAAACAA
>JAYENE010000330.1:0-11280 GCA_034721935.1 Thermodesulfobacteriota bacterium | reverse complement strand
TTATCAGCCAGGGATTGAGGAATTAGGTGGCGACCCGGCTGATGATCTGCTCTCCCAGGTGGAGACCGTCCTTCGGGAAATCCATAAAACAGTGAGCGGCAAATTCGTCAGCTTTAATCCAGACAATTCAAGACCGCAGATTTACGGGCAGCGCTGCTATCCGGTGGTTCACCGGTTACGCCTGCGGAGATGAAACAACGGTTTGAGGATTACCTGGATCAACTCACCAGGGGCAAGGAGCCCGGCAAGGTGAGGATTGTCTTGGAGTGAAATAGCCAATGAACGTAAATGAGCATCAATTGATCAAGATGATCCGGCAAGGTGAAGGGATCGCAACTGAGTTTAAAACATGCCGGAACCGACTCAGCCGAGATGTGTATGAGACGGTTTGTGCTTTCTTAAATCGGCGTGGCGGGACCATTTTGTTAGGTGTTACGGATTCAGGTAAACTGCAGGGCATTGATTCTGACTATGTCAACCAAATCAAAAAGGATTTTGTTACAGCTATCAACAATCCGCAGAAAATCCACCCCCCTGCCTATCTGTCCGTGGATGAAGCGGCAGTGAAGGACAAAGCGGTTCTTCGCATCTATGTTCCGGAGAGTTCACAAGTCCACCGGTGTAATGGGCGCATTTATGACCGTAATGAAGACGGTGATCTCGACATTACAGACAATACCCGCCAGGTGGCTGACCTCTACCAGCGTAAGCAGGCCACTTATTCGGAGAACAAAATCTACCCCTTTGCCAACCTTGAAGATTTGCGGTCTAACCTCATTGACAAATGCCGCAGACTTGCAGGGGTCTGGCGAGATGACCACCCTTGGCTTGGCATGGATGATCTTGAGTTGCTGAAAAGCGCCCAGCTCCACCAGACCGACCCTGAAACCGGCAAAAGCGGGATCACCCTGGCAGGCATACTGTTGCTGGGGAATGATCGGCTCATCCTGTCAGCGGTGCCGCATCACCGGACTGACCTGATCTTGCGCAAAGTGAACCTGGAGCGATATGACGATCGGGATCTGGTGCGTACCAACCTGATCGAAAGTTACGAACGTATCATCGCCTTTGTGCAGAAGCATCTGCCGGACCCCTTTTTTTTGGAGGGTATGGAACGGATCAGCATTCGCGACGCCATCTTCCGTGAGGTAGCCTCCAACATCCTGATCCACAGGGAATACACCAATGCATTTCCTGCCAAGTTGATCATAGAGCGCGGCCAGGTGCGTACTGAAAACAGCAATAAGCCGCACGTATTTGGCGTCCTTGATCCGGCAAATTTCACTCCATTTCCCAAGAATCCCGTGATCGGCGCGTTCTTCCGGGAAATTCACCGCGCCGATGAACTTGGTTCGGGTATGCGCAAAATGATGCGCTATGGTAAGGCGTATGGAGGTGCTGATCCGGAAATGATCGAAGGCGATATTTTTCGAATCATTGTGAAGATTCCGGAATTTGGAGTCACAAGTGTCGATACAGTCACGCCCCATGTTGCACCCGAAGTCGGCACTAAGTCGGCACCAAGTCGGCACCAAGTTAAAATCCTGCACAAATGCAATAAAGACACAGCGCTTCTGGATCTCATGGCCGCAATCGGACGTTCTGACCGCACCAAGTTCAGGCACCAAGTCTTGAACGATCTTTTAGAAGCAGGACTTATCGAGATGACCATTCCGGATAAACCGCGAAGCAGCAAGCAGAAATACCGGCTGACGGGAAAGGGACGGAATCTGCTGGCGACAGAACACGGAGGCGCCAAGTGACCAAGTTGCTGTCCAAGTCGGGTGCGCCCATGAAAAAACTTGTTCAGTGCATAAGTGACAAAGTTTATGAGACGCGCCACACTGATGGCAAGACCAAGGGCAAGATCAACTACACCGTCTGGTCGGATATTTTTATTTGTCCAGAGTGCGCATCACATTTAAGTGCTTGGAAACTTTATTACAACGAGAACCCTGGGCATGTTAACCAGAAGCTGACTTGTTGGAGCTGTAATTCAGAAGTGACAAGAAAGGAATTAGAGAGGATTCTCGTTACAGAAGTTGACCATATAACCAAAACGGCTCTTACCTCTGTGAAGCAAGTACCAGTGCTCATTAATTATTCGGTTGGGAAAACACGCTTCGAAAAAACTCCAGATTTATCGGATATTGAGACTATTGATAAAATAAGACATGCCAATATCCATCCTAACTATCCAACAGACCTTATTATGTTCAAAGGGGAAAACTGGGGAGATACATGGCGCGCAGGAATACACCGAGGCACGGTGCGTGTCGATCAGTTCTATTCAAAAAAAACCCTCAAGGTTATCTCCATATATTTAAATGTGTTGAGGGATAGATTTAAAAGTCAACTACAGTTCCTTCTTGGGAGTGTCTTGCCAAAATTAACGAAGATGAATCGCTATATGCCGCAGCATGGAAGCCGGGCGTTGGTCGGCCCAATGGCTAACACCCTTTATCTTCCTCCTTTGTCTATTGAAAATAATGTCTGTAATCAATTTGAGTTTCAGTTAAAAAAAATAAAACAGGCACTTCCTTCATCTCACGGTGGTATGGTTTCAACACAAGGGTCACAGAAATTAAAGACTCCAAGCGAATCAATGGATTATGTTTTTGTAGACCCGCCTTTTGGAGCAAACATTATGTACTCTGAGCTAAGCTTTATTAGGGAAGCGTGGCTGAGAGTATTCACAAATAATGTATCGGAAGCGATTGAAAATACATCTCAGAATAAATCATTGGATGTTTATCGCTCAATAATGTCTGAATGCTTTTCAGAAGCCTATAGACTGCTAAAGCCTGGAAGATGGATGACTGTTGAGTTCTCAAACACGAAAGCATCTGTATGGAATAGTATTCAAACGGCTTTAAGTGAAGTAGGTTTCGTTGTTGCCAATGTCTCTGCATTAGATAAATCACGCGGTGGTTTGCAGTCCATGATTGGAACAACTGCAGTTAAACAGGACCTCATCATCTCCGCCTACAAGCCCAACGGCGGTTTCGAGGAGCGCTTCAAGAGGGAAGCCACCACAGAAGAAGGTGCCTGGGATTTCGTCCGCACGCACCTGAAGTACTTGCCAGTCACCAAGCGTCAAGGTGCCACGCTGCTGTTAGTGCCGGAGCGCGACCCGCGCATTCTCTTTGATCAGATGATCGCCTTCTACGTCCGAAAAGGCTACCCTGTGCCCATCTCCAGTCAGGAGTTCCAGGTTGGGCTTACCCAACGTTTCATCGAGCGTGGTGGCATGTACTTCCTGCCAGAGCAGGCTGCCGAGTACGACCGCAAAAAGATGACTTTGGGCGAGCCGGTGCAGGCATCACTTTTTGTCTCCGACGAAGCATCCTCGATCCAATGGCTACACCAACTTATCAAGGAAAAGCCGCAGACCTTATCGGACATCAACCCGCAATTCATGCAACAGCGCTACCTTTCCACAAATTTCAAGGAGCTGCGAAATCTGGCCAAGGACGACCCTGCCCTGCGTGCCAAGGCCAAGAATCGCTGGTACGTGCCCGACCCGAACAAAGCCGGCGATCTGGAAAAACTTCGCGAGCGAACCCTGATGCGCGAGTTCGAGGAGTACCGCGAATCAAAACAGAAACAACAGCAATTCTCATTATGGAATTTGCCAATAATCTCTAATAAATACAGATTGTTATTAATCTTGTATTTTTATGATACACTTCAAGCTCTTTCAGAAAAATGAGAATTTCAACGAAATTCGACGAAAAACAAAGTTGTCAACAACAGACAAAAACTCACAACTATTTGATATATTGTAGAATATCTCATAATGAGAATTGCTGCAGAAACGACTAAAGGTGTTCCGTTTGGAGGCGGTTCGCACCGGTTTCAAAAAGGCCTGGCAGGAGCGTGACTACGCTATCATCATCGCTGTTGCCTGCAAGATTCCGGACAAAGTTCTCCAAGAGAACCCCAAGCTCCTCATGTGGCACGACCAGGCGCTCACACGCACAGGGGAGGACTGGTCTGCGTATGAACAGAAATAAACGTAAGAATTGGAGGAATAAGTTATGAATATAAATGTGAGCATCGTTGATCAGAGGATAACAGGGATCATTGAAGATCACCCGGAATTGTTGCCTGATGGAGACGAAAACAAAAAAAAATCATCCGCATTTGTTCTACTCTGCATGTCTACTGCATTGGAACTTAATTTGGAAGAAGCTGCTGAATTGCTCACTGAAGGCGGGAACGACGCAGGAGTAGATGGTATTCATATCAGTGAAGTGGACGATGGAGAATTTGCCGTAACAATCTTCCAAGGAAAATATAAGGTCAAAGATCTAAAGGGAATTGCGAATTTTCCTGAAAATGGCGTCCAGAAAGCTGTTAACACAGTGGCTACTCTTTTTGACCCGGCAAAAAAAATAGAACTAAATAACAAAATTGCGCCTAAAGTGGAAGAAATCCGTTCTTTAGTACGTGATGGCTATATCCCGAGTGCGCGCGTTGTGCTTTGCAATAATGGCACAAAGTGGAACGAACAGGCACAGAATTGGATTACCCAGTCAGGTTTTACTGAAAATCAAGTAACGTGGATTCATTACAACCACGACAGTATTGTGTCGGTCTTACAACGCAAGAAAGCAGTAGATGATTCTATTCGTTTGGAAGGAAAAGCTGTCATTGAAGATTTCAATTTTCGGCGAGTTCTGGTTGGAAAAGTGGCAGTAACCGAGATTGCCGAACTATTCAACCGCCATGATGATCTGTTGTTGGAAAGAAATATTCGACGGTATCTTGGATTACATTCCAACCGCGTAAATGCTGCCATTCACGAAACTCTTGTAAATGAGCAGAAGCGGGACAATTTCTATTTTTTTAATAATGGCATCACCATGATTTGTAGAAAGTTCCGCCATAATGCGCTGCAAGGAGAAAACTATCAACTGAAACTTGAGGGTATGCAGATTATCAATGGTGGGCAAACATGTAAAACTATTCAGCAAACACTCTACCCTTCCCAGAAACAGTTCTTTGATGAATCATTTGAAAATGTTTACGTATTGCTTCGTATTTATGAACTATCAGAGGATGATCAGGACTTCGTTCGTGATATCACTTATGCAACCAACAGCCAAAATCCTGTGGATTTGCGGGATCTGCGATCTAATGACGAAATCCAGAGACAACTCGAAATAGGTATTAAGGATCTGGGGTATATATACAAACGCAAACGAGAAGAAGGCGGGCGAGGCTCCTCTGTCATAACCAGTTCCATTGTTGCAGAGTCGGTACTTGCCATCTGGCGTAAAAAACCACAGCAGGCAAAATTTCGCCGAAAAGAACATTTTGGAAAACTCTATGATGCTATTTTCAAAGAACTAAATGCGGCACAAGCGCTTTTGGCTACCTTGATATTCCGACATGTTGAAAATGAACGGAAGCGACCAAGTACAGACAATCCACCAGATTTTCTACCCTACGCATCTCACTATATTTCTATGCTTGTTGGGCGGAAATTGCTGGCTGACAAAAATCTGCAAATTTCTGATGTCTCTCATCGCAACTTTAATGATATGCACGATACTTTTGAGAAACAAAAAACTGAATACCATCGAAACTCCATAGATGACATTACGAAAGCGTTAAAGCAATGTTATGGAGATCGGCATATTTCTCTGCAACAACTCTCAGCTACTTTCAGACGTGGTGACCTTATAGAAATGTTGGCAGAAAGAGGAACTATTAGTTGATGTTACCGGATGTTCATCAATGGCGCTACAGCCCCGATCACAGGCAAATTTGTCAGGTTATCGAGTCCCAAACCCTTTGGGGCGAAACAACCTGCCGGATCTGGCTGCCAGGCAGCGATTCTGTGGTCCGCGTGCCTGCGGCCAGGCTTTCCCCATTGGAGGATGCCGGGACCGGCACCGCTGACGGGATTGCCTATGTAACCGTTGCTGCGCGAGTAGCCGATGCCCTAACACAGGATATGCTTCTTGCACCGATTGAATCATCTGTAATACCACTGCCCCACCAAATCAAGGCTCTGTCCCGAGCCATCTCAGGTGACCGTGTGTATTGTCATCCGCGTTGAAGGAGGTGCTAATGAGTAGTTGGCGTGACCAGATTCTGAAGAAGTTCACTCCAAAGGTGGCTCGTCTGACTCTAGTTGCAGATCCCGACGGACTTCTCCTGGAGGAAGGGATTCTTGAAGGGATACGCGAGCGGGGTTTTGAACTGATCCCGTTCGAGGATCATGTTGCCTTCCGCTATGCTTATGAAACCAAGTTCCGCTCCCGCTGGGACAAGGGAGAGCAGACTGATCTGGTCGTAGCGCTTCGCTCCGGAGCTGGCGATCTTGGATCCTTGCCGTACGATCTGCTCCAGGCCGGCCGCCGGTTATCTTTCAACCTTGGAGAGATATTTCCAAATTTGAGCTATCCGGTGATAGCCGCCCTGGACCGCGGAGATCTTGAAACACTTTTTGATGCGCAAAAACAAGATGCCCCCGGTGTCCTGGGTGACAACGCTACAAAAGAGTTTGTTTTGCGGCATGTGTTTGAGATTGCGCCTGAACTGATCAGAAAGCCGTCTGATCTGCTTCGCGTGCTGCTGCGCCGCCATTACCGTGAACAGCGCATCCCGACGATTCTGGATGAACGTTTCATCCAGATCCTTAGCCAAAACGACGGCTTTGAAGGCTGGCCGCTCGATTCAATTATCCCGGAGAGAGAAGCGTTTTTTGCCTTTCTCCAGGAACGCTGGTCCATTTTTCTCGACCGATCGGCAAAAAAAGATGGTTTAGAGATCATCGAGGACACAGAAGCCTATGGCCTCGAATTTTCTGGCCCCTCGGATTTGCCTTTCGACCACAATGATGTACGTGTTTATATTGACAATCTGTTCCTTGAAGGTTTGCTTCAAGCCGTTTCCCATGAGCGAGCCGATTCTCTGTCCAAGACCTGGCTCGCCATTGGCATCCGTATTGATGAACGGGCAGACCGAACGCGTCGCGTGAATGGCCTGCTTGACAATATAGAGTCCACTATCCCGAAAGAGGATACACGACATGATGACTGGTTTCACTTTGCCAAAACCTGGGCTGAGCTTATGGCGCTTGTTTTGGAACCGGATGCGGGATTGCTCGAACCTGCCCATCAGAGGATTAAATCCCTACAAACCAAAATTGACGCCGTGTTTGTGACCTGGCTGAAAAAGCGATACGCAGGACTGTTCAATCTGCCGCCGGTACCACCGGTCATGCTTCACCACATTCCACGATTCCTATCCCGATACATCGGTAATGCCAAGGGAAACAGGGTCGCATTCATTTTGGTGGATGGGCTTTCGCTCGATCAGTGGATCGTCATACGCAAAGCGCTTATTAGACAACACCAAAGATACCGATTCCGCGAAAATGCGGTCTTCGCCTGGATACCGACAATCACATCTGTCTCACGCCAAGCCGCCTTTGCCGGCAGACTGCCTATTTACTATCCTGACAGTATCCATACTACAAATAAGGAATCCGCCCTATGGACGCAATTCTGGGCAGACCATGACCTTTCGCAACATGAAGTCATATACGCTAAGGGATTAGGCGGCGGCTCCCTTACCAACGTGGAAGAGCTGATTGCAAACCCAAAGATACGGGTTGCCGGTCTGATTGTAGACAAAGTGGATAAGATCATGCACGGCATGGAACTCGGCGCCGCGGGAATGCATAATCAGATTCAACAATGGGCTTTACAGCCGTTCATGACGAATCTCCTCGAACTGCTTTTAAATAACGGGTACCGTATTTACCTGACATCGGACCACGGAAATGTGGAGGCTGTCGGATGTGGCCGTCCTGCTGAAGGAGCGATTGCAGATATGCGCGGTGAGCGCGTACGGGTTTATTCCGATTCTATCCTTCGCTCTCAAATCAAGGACCGCTTTCCGGATGCTCTGGAATGGCCCCCGATCGGCCTGCCGGAAAACTATTTGCCTTTGCTTGCACCGGGCCGATCTGCATTTGTTCGTGAAACTGAACGCCTTGTCGCACATGGCGGTATTTCGCTGGAAGAAGTCGTCGTCCCTTTCGTTCAAATTGAAAAGGGGGGCGCATGAACGGACGGGCAAGCCAAATCGGTATTGACCGGATTATTCGTCTTGATTGGCTTGAAAAGACTGCAAATTTAGTGATGGCTGGAAACACAAAAACATCCATCAATGAAATATTACAGGATTTGCTGAAGGATAATCTCTCAGGCGGAAAACCTGGAGTTCGTGGATCAAGGGAAAAGACAATCACCATTCTTATGAAGATATGGTTCACCGTACCCCGCGACTTGGGATTGCTTCGCGACGAAGGCTTGCAGATACATCAGGGACTGCCTCGTAAAGACCGCATTGCCGTTCACTGGGGCATGGCCTTGGCCGCTTATCCGTTCTGGGGTGCTGTCGCCGCGCATACCGGTCGCCTGTTGCGGCTTCAGGGAACGGCTGCGGCAGCACATGTTCAGCGCAGGGTTAAAGAACAATACGGGGAGCGCGAAACCGCATCTCGGTCAACCCAGCGCGCCTTAAGGTCATTTATCAACTGGAACGTTCTAAATGAGACTGATGAAAAAGGTGTATATACTCAAGGTAATCGCTATTCGATTCAAGCCCCAAGGCTCATCGCCTGGCTGGTGGAGGCGTCTTTGCACGCCCGCGCAAATGGTTCCGCCGCCATCAAAGACTTACTCGATAGCCCAAGTATTTTCCCTTTTCGCCTGGCGCACGTCTCTGCAGAGCACTTGGCATCCTTATCCCCTCGTCTGGAGCTACTGCGACACGGTTTGGATGACGATCTGGTGATGCTGCGAAATTAATGCGCAAGACAGAGCATTGGTAAACAAAGGGGGACGGGGTTGAAATTAGCGACAATTGGACAATTGGGGACGTCCATTGGATTATTGGTTTACAAACAATTTCATGTATGATATTCAGATAATATGCCACGCAAAGCCCGCATAGATGCTGTCCCTCACAAAAATTTCATCCGCGGTGATTAAGGGCAAAAAAGTTGGCTATCGATTGTCATTTTTCTTTTATGAAAGACAAAATGGCTGAAGAATTGATTTGAGTCAGTGAAGATCAGCAGCTACCTGTCCGCTTTTCCGTTGCGCTTCATGGTGGCAGGTGAACTTGGACGTTGGAAAGCCTTGGAAACCATCTCTGAGGCTTTTTGTTCTTGATTATTCCTTGATGGTCTCGTAAAAAGTCAGAATTAATTACAGCACAGATATGAGTTTATGCCCATAACTTGGTGCAAATTGGTTAAAGATATATTTCAGGTGACGCCAAGTCGTCACAAAATGCTCTTTGACAAATGAAAATAGAACCCCGGAGGGCTTTATGCCTCACAGAGGCATTCTACCGGCATCATTCTCGATAGTCTGACGGCAGCAGCCCTGAAGATATTCACTCCCAAAGCATTTAAGGTTGCACAGAACCTGATTGCTTTCAGACCCCGTACTCGAAGATGTTTGACGCCGGTTCGCCTGTCATATTCAGACATGGGGCCATTCAGCGGGACGCCCATGATTTTATGCGTTTCATATCCTGTTGATGTATGCTGTGTGATTATTTATACTAAGAAAAATAGAGTAAACCAAAATATCGAAATGTTGCTGATGCCCCCGTTCTTCTGCCAGCTATTCCGCATACTTTTTTCATCCGCCCAGAATTTGGATTCGGACTGTCCCTGAATTCATTAGCAATTCTAATTTTGAAGAATTACATCCCCCTGACCCCAGTACGATCTTCCGGACCTACGGGGCATGCTTTTCAGCGACTTGATGGACTGTGAAACCTTTCGTCAGATCGGTATTTAGAACATTTGCCAATGTTGGCATTTTTTCTAAATACTTCGATACAGTTCTTTGTATAATACCTAATCTGGTCCCGATCCTTTCTTGAGGGATACTATTCCGGTGCATATGGAAAATTTTTAGATCCATTTCCAACTCGGGCCATTCAGCGGGACGCCCATGATTTTATGCGTTTCATATCCTGTTGATGTATGCTGGGTGAAATATGCGGGACGTCCATAAATAAGTAAATAACTTGTTAGAGTAACTGATAGTTATGCTCTTTAGCGATTTTTCCCCTCTATTCACAGCATATCCTATTCCCGGCTGACTCATTTTTAATTGTTTCGCTAAATCCGTACAGCTTATTCCCAGCTCCCGAACAGCCCAATAGCATAATAAGTCCCTGGCCTCAACTTGAACCTTGCGCCTGCCTGTTGAATATAGCTCTTCTGTAAGCTCTCGGGACGTTGTTACCTTCTAAACTTATGGCAGATATTCGCTTTCCAGGTCATTATAGTTACCGGGGAGCGGGGACGGTTATTACGATCTTTTTGCGATCAGCAAGGTTCTTCCAACAGTTCCTAAAATACGTTTGTCCTGCATTTTCTGCACCTGGTTCCCGCTCAGACGTTCTGAGGATAGGGGACACTCTATTCGACCTGCCTGTGCTACCGCACGCAGACAGGTGGGTTACTTTCCATCCTGCTTTAGGTAAAAGTCTGTGGTAATCAAATATTGTGATTGAATTATCGGGATTCTCTTTTGAAGCAGGTGTGGATTCAAAATCCCGCCCGCCCGCCTCGCCTGAGCGAAAGCCTTGAGAGGTGCGCTGACTGCCTCCTTTGGCCGAGAGCGATGGCGGGCAGGCCAATCGTCTCCGAATCGTTCATCACCCCAGTGAAATACGCTTTGCTTGTCATTTACATGAATTTCACGGGGTAAACATTCGTTAAAATTCCGCTGGTTCCATGTGCGAAGTCCCCAGCCAAGTTCTTTGAATTTTTCCTGATCCGTCTTTCCTTCTAATCGCAGCGCCCAGACCAGCGCAAGATCCATGTTATAATGCTTGGCTATGTAATCCATGTCCCGGTCCTGAGCGAGCAAATTGTTAATTTCGCCAAAATTGGCATTATTAACAATTTGAGTGATAATGAGCGATCCGCTTTTTATCGCCGGGACTTAATCGGTCTCCATGACTGTGAAATATGCGGAGGAATATACGGGACGTCCATAACTAAGTAAATAACTTATTAAAGTAATTGATATTTATGCTCTTTAGCGATCTTTTCTCCTCTGTTTACAGCATATCCTGTCCCCGGCTGACTCATTCCCAACTGTTTCGCTAAATCCGTACAGCTTATTCCCAGCTCCCGAACAGCCCAATAGCATAATAAGTCCCTGGCCTCAACTTGAACCTTGCGCCTGCCTGTTGAATATAGCTCTTCTGTAAGCTCTCGGGACG
>JAYENE010000329.1:0-2653 GCA_034721935.1 Thermodesulfobacteriota bacterium | reverse complement strand
ATTAATTCCCACTACTTAATGAGATAATTCGGCAGGCAGGAATAGCGAGATCTGAATTCGATAGGCATTGATAATGCGGGAAACATCGAAATAAGTTACCTTTGTTACCAACGTCCCCCATAACATATAGAAGCATGTAAATCATAGCTTGTGGTAATCATAATCAGATCAACTTCATCATCTTCAAGAACCTGTTTGTAATCAGTCGCGGCAAAGGCAAACCCTGCGCGCTTCGCCAGCGTCCCGGCAGTCAGGCCACCGGCAGAAACAATATATTTAAGCTGTGCGTCAAGTCGTTTCAGAGCCGGAACAAGCGTAGCGCTGGTAAAATTACCCGCGCCGATAATACCGATAACCCCTTTTCCTTTACTAAAAGATCTCTCAGTCACTGTCACAACCGAACTGGTATCAGCATTGCCTTCATAGACTAAAAGTGATGCAATAGAGGAAGAACCGCTCATGTTTTCATAAATGCGGCCATACTCTGCCAAAAGGAACCCGCTCTGTGATCAACGATTCCACTTCAATTAAGCCGGCCTTACCAAATTCAACAAGCATCCGCTCCGTGCCAAGAGAAACAAGAGAACGTGAAGTTTGAATCAGAACGTGACCTGCCTTTACTTGCGGAGCAGGAAGTTCCTTCAAGATTGTTTCACCTGTTTTTAGATTTTGTATGATCTGTTTCATTATATTAATTCAGTTCTGCGTAATCTGCGGATCGGTCTACAATCTTACCCTTGACTTTTCATGCATTCGTGCTATCTTAAATCATAACATTAATTTTAGGAGAAATTATGAATATTATAAAAACAGTCGGCAGTAGCGGCCAAATCTCCCTCGGTAAAAAATTCGCGGGTCAAACCGTAATATTGAATGAGATCAACACAGGAGTTTGGATCGTCAAGCTGGGGCGCTTCATTCCCGATAATGAAAGGTGGCTTCACAGGCCAGATGTCCAGGCCGAACTCAATGAAGCAATTGCCTGGGCAGAAAAGAATCCGCCCGAGGATACAAACTTTGAGAAATTAGAAGCGCGCATCAAATGATGACCCTGAAAACACATCAACACATACGTTTGGACTTGAACAATTCCATCTTTCAACGACAGCTTTTCAATCTGTCCAAAAGCAATCAGCGCAGCATTCTAAATACTTTGCGGAAATTAGCGAACATGACATGGCAACAGGTATATTCAGATTATGGCCTAAAATGGGAAGTTATTTTATCACAAAAAGGCCCATACGGTAACAAGCTTTACAGTTTCCGAATCGGCAAGGGATTTCGTGGAGTAGCGTACCGTGACAGCCTATGGTTGCGCCTATTGTCGTTACATCCGGATCATGATTCTGCCTATCAGTAGACCATTCTGACATTTCTATCCAGTGAAATACCTTTTTTCCTAATCTGCGTAAACGCGGATTAACGCAAATGTCATTTTTTAATGACCATCCATTAGCCTGATTCAACTGATATTGATATTGGAAACAATCTGGCGAAATTTTCCGTTGGACTCTCTCGGTATTTCAGAAACATACTCAAAAAACAGTTCTATCTGCTCACCCATGAATTTTCGCATATTTTTCTTTAATGTGTTTTCGTCCTTCATGCTGTAGGATGGAGTTTTCACAATTTTTATTTTTACCCCTTGAAACATCGTCCTGATATAGCTGTGCTTCCTTTATATTAGCAGTTTCTTTGAAGAGAAAATCAAGACGTCCCAGTCTTCGCCCATCCGGCGTTACAATATATGATTCTATGCGACCATCAATTGATTTTACAACTGAAGAAAACATAGGGGTCAGGTCCCGGTTAAATAAGTCCTTCGGAATTTAACTGGATAAATCTTCATTCTTCACACTTTTATCTTTTTTTCAATTTTTGAGATTTTTCTTTCAAGCTTTTTGTCTTTTCTTATTTTATCTTTAACACGTCTGCATGTCTGGGATACACCGGATTCTCCAACACCGAAATAAGCGCCGATATTTTTTAGTTTTTCGTCGGTATATTTCCGGCAAAGAAACATTTTTATATTTCGACTCAAAGCCGCTTCTTTTCCGAAAACAGATTCAACTTTATCGAATATATCTTTCAGGGATGATTTATCAACCAATTCTTTTAAAGCAGGAAGATCTTTATCAGGTTTTTTGCCCAATAAAAATTTATCCTTAATAAAAGTTATAAAATCAGGGCTGCCCAGTAGCGTCGAACTTACAACCTCATCTAACGGGTTATCATATTTCTTGTTAACTATTGCGGTTACAAACTTGTGATACTCTTTTTGTGCAATTGAAACTTTTTTGCCGAAATATCCAAGAATAAAATCTCTATACAGCCATTCCGGAGGTTTTTTCTTGCCGATGTAAAGTTTATAGCTCGACCACTCATATTCCTCCGGAGTTTTAACCATTTTCGCCCTGACCGGGTTTACCCTGTTAAATTGATCTGTTTTGGTAATGATTTTTATCAGGAAGGTGAAGTGTGTTGATGGATTTCTGGTTAATTGAACATCTCTATTTAACAGGGTGAAAATGAATATATCGTGAAAGCTCTTTTGCGTATTCGTCAATATCAACAAGTATCGCTTTATAACGCCCCTGAAACAAATGCCCGGATCGTCCGCGTTTTACATTAAAATAGGTTGTATATGCGCCAT
>JAYENE010000328.1:0-2659 GCA_034721935.1 Thermodesulfobacteriota bacterium | reverse complement strand
TTAACCATTTTCGCCCTGACCGGGTTTAAATGAATATATCGTGAAAGCTCTTTTGCGTATTCGTCAATATCAACGAGTATAGCTTTGTAACGCCCCTGAAACAAATGCCCGGATCGTCCGCGTTTTATATTAAAATAGGTTGTATATGCGCCATTAATATGCCTCATAATTTGAGGCATATTTCCGGAAGGCGTTTCAAGTAACAGATGATAATGGGTGTCCATCAAACAGAATACATGAATAACTGCATCGTATCTTTTTGCAGCCGATTCAAAATATTCAAGAAACTTTTCCCTGTCACGCCTGCTCTTGAATATGGTTTTTCGTTCATTACCCCGGGAAGTTACATGATAAAAAGCACCAGGGTAGGTTATTCTTAAGGGCCGAGCCATTATCAATCCTTTTATATACAGCTTATGATGCGAATCTTATAGCCCCTTATTCTGCTGTTTGTCAAGAATGAAGACCTGACCCCTATGTCTTTACCCCCCTATGTCTTTACCTATGTCTTTACTTCAGCCAAATTAGCCCCAATAGAACGCGAAGACCTCCGAATCTGATCCGTAAGAGAGAAAACTTCTTCTTTCGGAAATGTTTTTGTTGCAGTGAATATAGCTTGCTGTAATTCAAAAGCCTTTTGGTAAACCTTCAGATCCCGAAAACTACGAATCTTATCACCCATAGCTATCCTCCGTCATCCGTCCTCCGTCCTCTGCCCTCCGTCCTCTGCCCTCCGTCCTCTGCCCTCAGTCCTTCAAGCCATCAAACACGCGCCGGCACAACCCCTCTGCTATCCAAATATCATTTCTCTCGATAATACTGTCAAATATTATTCGAACTTCATCAATGGACAATATTTCCATACGGTAACCTTTTGTAATAACTCCCAAAGTTCCCTTTACTGAAAGCCCTAATGCTTGGGCTTCAGATCGAGCTAGCATATCATCTAAAAGCACCAGATCGGCCTTATGTTCCAGAGAAAGATTTAACGTCTCCTTTTCACCTTTATGCAAGGGCAACACTACGATATCGGCACTTTGTTCCTTTACCGCCTTTACAACCAAGTATTTTTGCTGAACTGCCAACTTGACTTGGAGGGAATCTGAAAAACCCTGTTCCATGCCACGCAGCACAACTTCATCGTAAACAGCCACAGGCATTTCCACTTTTCTGTATAGCCGGCCGAGCAAATACAAAAGGCCCAGCTTTGCCAAGGCCATTAACGGACCTGCGTTAGTAACTACGATCATTCCAGCTCTTCCTTAACCATTTTTTCTGACCAACGAGGCTGAATGCCGTTTGCCTTGGCCTGACGCATTAGATCCTGTTGCGATAGACCGGCCATTTCTGACGCACGCCCAAATGATACAAGGCCACGTTTGTAAAGATACAAGGCTTCCTGAACCTTCATCTGGGCTAAACCCAGCAACAGTAATTCACCCAATCTGCCCTTGTATCCATCTAATTCAACAAGACGTTCATCGGGAATTTCAACAGTCGCTTTTGCCATTGTCTTATCCTCCTAAAACTCTGACATTTATCCATTCACTCAAGCTTTATCATCCATACCGTTCCAAAAGAACTCATCCTAATCATCCAACCATGCAGTCATCCCGCAATTCCGTCCTCCGCCCTCCGTCTTCCGCCCTCCGCCTTCTGTCCTCTGTCCTCCGTCCTCTGCCTTCCGTCTTCTGCCCTCCGCCTTCCCGTCCTTCTATGCTACAGCAACTTTGGGTTTAAGGAGCCTTGATCGAGCCGGCTTGAGGCCCTTTACTTTCACATAAACGACGCTTTGGTCTATCTCTCTTTGCCTCTCGGCTAATTGCATGCTCCACTCGTTATATTTTTCATCTCCTTCAACCTGAAGGACAATCTGGGCATTTCGCGGTATGTTCACCGCAAATTCAGGATGCTCCACCACATAACGATCAAACTCTGTAACTAAGATGGCATGCTTTCTCTCTAAGATATTAATCATCTATTTACCCTCCAAAAAAGCTTTTTGGTAGATTTTCCAATTTTCTTTTATATCTTCATCTCCCAAAGTCAAAGCTTCGCTGAGTTTCAAATGAAGTTCTATTTTCACCTTTCTACCGTCAAGATAGTAGCGGTCTATATGAGCAAAACCGTGAGCAGAATCATAACGAATTACCACTTTCCACTGGTCATTAACTAAAACTTCCAATTGAACAGCAAAGCCAATAATATCACCTTTATCAGCTTCGTGATAATGCCTTTTTCGGGCATTCTCCCCTAAAGGGATTATATAGAGCCTCTTGCAGAAACAAAAAAACTTTTGAATTATTTTGATCAGTAGAGGAATAATTATGGTAAAGAAGCTGTCTCTATGATATATTACAACTAATTGATCTGGGTGAATAATTAGTTGAAACAAGGAGACAGCTTCATGCGAAAAATATCACAGATTTGGTTTAATATCCAAGGATTTCTTTTCCCTTTTATAGAAAAGGAAATTGAGGAACCTCTTACTGAAAAGTTAAAGCAACTGGTGGCGACCCTGGAATTAATACGGATTCAGCAATTCCCGATCACAGTCGGAATGCCTTAAAATAGCGAAGTAAGGATTTTGCTTTTCGTAAACTTTTTCTTGAATTTAGTTCAAAACCAGCGACTTTTTTTGGTATTCTTTTTACCACAT
>JAYENE010000327.1:0-2661 GCA_034721935.1 Thermodesulfobacteriota bacterium | reverse complement strand
GGGTCTGTGGCTAATTCCAAAAAGTCTGTGCCCGCCCCGCCTGCCCAGTTCAATTCCGAAGGACAGCGAAGCGTATTTAACCGGGGTAGCTCCGGCAGATGGTACTGGGGTCAGTCTGTGTCTGTCTCTGTGTCTGTCTGTGGCTAATCTATCTTTTTATTTTTTCTGTATAAATATATCTGCGTTTATCTGCGTTTATCTGCGGCTAATTAATCTTTTATATTCTCAAACTGTGAAGAATGAAGACCTGACCCCTATGTTTTTTCCTATTGCTCTTTCAACGGTTGAGACGGTTTCTGCAGTTCGTCTAAATACCACCACCAGTGAGAGCGCGGGCTATGATGTTGTTGCCGAGCGTATTTAATCTCTTGCTCTCCGATAACCATCAAAAAGGTTTCCCGCTCCTCCCAAAGCAATCTATCCAACTCGTGGAGATGCTCATATAGGGAAGTAGGGATTTTATCCTCCGGCAGGCTTTGATCCAGAATTTTCCAAATCTTGTCCCGCACAAAGAGCATATCCATTATTTCTACACCGGAGCCCTCCATATCGAAAATATAACCATAGTATTTTCTCGCCAGCCGCTTCAGTTCTCGCACGCTCATACGTCCCACTCCTTTCGGTCAATCTTTACGGCTTCAACCTGCCGTAAGGGTTCGGCAAAAAATAAGTTCGCAATTTCAGGTGTTGAGGCGCTCGGCTGACAAGGCGCGAAAAAGCATGAATATCAAGCATATTCAGAATTTTCGCAACGCAGTCAGGCGGGATGCATCGGCGTCTGAAATGTGAAGTTATTTTTTGTCGAGCCCTTAATTCCTTAATTCTCTCATCAGCTCGATAACTCAATAGTTAATATTTAAGATTTACCCCGCCTGCCCTGTAGCTCCGGAAGATCGTACTGGGGTCAAAATTAAAGTAACAAATGTACCAATACCCCCCACTCGTACCAAGTTATTTAACTATTTAAGGACGTCCCGCAGGCCATCTTGCGTGCTTTGCGCCTTTGCGTGAGCCATCTTTTTCCGCGAAAATCTGTCCTTGCTTTTATTTAACCGGGATGTGACCCCGTTGTTTTCCCAAGTGCTTTCTCTACCAAAAAAGAAAAATCCTCCAAAGAATCACAACGAAATGTCTTTCTAAACAGACTGTGAAGCGTCTCATGTGATTCAATCTGGTCAATCTTCTGCGCTATATCCTGCGGCACAATATCGAACTTTTCTTCAATAGATTCTAAGAGCATATAACGTGAAGTCAGCAAACCTCCTCTCTTCTCACCTCTCTTCTCACCTCTCTTCTCACCAATAACAATGCCTTCATCTCTAAATTCATCAGCCCAGGTTCTCATAATATCTTCACCTCCCTGTGGTAACTTTCTTAATGATTCCTCTACATCTTCTTTTTTTATCACATCTGTCGCATTTGCTAAGTACTTAAAAAATATATCCAAATATTCAGTTGCCTTGTCTTTCTCTAAAAAATCAAACAACAAACTTACTATCTCCGGCAGCTTAACCCTCAACTCAGGAGTCCTCAAATACTTACATATCACATGCCAACATTTGATTATAATCGATTCTTTAAATTTCTCCACATCAACATTTGAAACATCGTCTAAAAAATACTGAAAATTCGGTATATATGGTCTTAAACCTTCAAACGGAATATATACTAAATCTTGAAATCCCACTTTTGCCGTCCACCTGGCCTTTCCTTGATATATCACAATTGGGATAATCGGAGGAAGCTTGCCTGCTTTTAATAATTCCTGTTTTTCAAGCTCATTCCATTGCACTGTCATATAACGCAATAACTGCAGAGCAACCAGCAACTCAACTGTACTCTTATGTTCCATCAAAAAATATAAAAAAACCCATTCTCCATCCTTAAAATTAGTCTTGATTACCAGATCTGAAAAATGATCCTTAAATTTTTCATCAAGATAACTCTTTCTGGCAACATCTAATACACTCAAATCCAATTGGTTATAGATTTCTACCGGCAAAAAATCCTTTAGAAAAGCCCTGCAGTTTTCCGGTCTGCCGTATATTTCCCAAAAGAATTTGTCATGTATTTTGTCTATTTTTTCGCTCATAAGCCCAGTGTTGCTCCAACCATCTGTCATTCCTAAGAACTTCGTCCAATCCGTCCAGGTTCCAACATCCCCTATTCTCTTCTCATACTGCTCAAAACTCAAAATTGATTTTTCTAATCTGCGTAATCTGTAGATCCGTTTTCTAACCTTCTTTCCCTCTAACCCTCTTTCCCTTTTTACGTGCTTTGCGCCTTTGTTTACCCCGTAGCTCCGAGAGATGGTACCGGGGCGTGAGCCATCTTTTTCATCCCATTCGCAACGCGAATCATCCCTGCCCTCAGACAATTTGTTTAAATTTACAGATCAATAAGTCAATAGTTAATATTTAATATTTAAGATGTGACCATGTTGGTTCCCTGTTGGTTCCCCTGTTGGTTCCCCATCCACAACCTGCTTCTTGCCATCTTTCTCTTCAAAGACATAGATAATGGGAATAGGAATACCCATCAACACGCTTTCTATAAGCTCCCGCTCCTGCTCAATCTTCCAGACGGCATTGCGTTGAAACTCGGGATCAATAATCAATTCTTTGGTATCTTTAAGCATACGCCTTATTTCAAAAATACTGT
>JAYENE010000326.1:0-11377 GCA_034721935.1 Thermodesulfobacteriota bacterium | reverse complement strand
AGTTACCACTATTTCTTTATAGTTATGGCAAGTTCTTTCTTTACGATTTCTTATTCGTGAGTTTTTCCTGGTTTAAATTTGATTATACCTGAAGCGCATTTATTTTCAAAAAGCTAAAGTGTTACGATGGATTTTTTAATGTTATTTTGGAATAAGATAAGAAGAATTAAATGAGTGAAATTAAATTCTCACAACAGAATTAACCTTGCAACATAACGTCCCCAAGACGCATTACAAGGAAGGAGGGAACGTAAAATGCCATTAACCCATAAGGAGAGACTTTTAAAGGAAATAGACGAGTTTCCCAATGAAACGATTCCCAAGCTTTACAAGATAATTCATGTGTTGAGAACCGAATTGACAGGAAAGGCCAAAAAAGCCAGGGATTCGGGGGTCATTGAAAGGAATTTGGAAGGGTAGTCAAATTGATAATGCCCTGTATCTTGAATCAAGAAGATCGCTCTTTCCTTACGAACATCAATAAAGGTGAATTAATGGATTACGTGACGGACACACATTCCCTTGTATGGTATTTTACAGAGGATTCTCGTTTGAGTAAGAAAGCGCTGGAGGCATTTGAGCGAACTAAGGAAGAAGGGCTGATTGTAGTTCCATCTTTGACACCGATTCCCACTCCAAGTTTCAAGCCGTGAACGGTTACAAATGTTTTTTTGCAAGAGATATACCGACGAGAAACTGAAAGATATTGGCGCTTTTTTCGGGATTGGAGAATCCGGTGTATCTCAGGTATGCAAGCGTGTTAAAGATAAAATAAGAAAAGACAAAAAGCTTGAAAGAAAAATCTCAAAGGTTGAAAAAAAGATCAAAGCGTGAAGAATGAAGACCCCTATGTCTTCTTTAACTATTTAAGGATGTCCCGCAGATCCCTGACATAAGCTTTCCTTTGCCGACGCATGGATAGCAGCAACAGCGGTTTTGTATGATTCAACCCTCGTGCATAAAGATCCAGAATTTGAGCAGTTGGAAGATGAGGTCAAGGTTTTAAAGCTGCCTTATAAATTGATATGAATCCACATGTCAACGATATCAAATGAGAGTTGTGTACCCTCTGCACGAACGTCCCGTAAGATGTGATAATCCTGAAACAGTAGTTAGCCACGAATGGAGTACGACAGATAAGCTTTTCAATAAAGTCAGAAGGTAACAACGTCCCCCATTCGCTATGTTGTGCTTATCTGACATAACTTCATAATGTAACAGCGTCCCCAATTCCTGTTAAGATGTATTTTGGGTGTTATTATGGATTATAAGAAGTTGAAAACAAAATGGTTTCTCGGTAAGTTGGTGAGAGAAAAAACATCCGAAAGGCTAAGATGTGAGGTAATTTCAAAGGGTATGCCTTTATTTGTAAAGTTTGGAATTAAAAAAGTTGTGCTATTTGGATCAGTTGTTGATGGAAGAGCCGGAGAAGCATCCGATATAGATATCCTGGTCTTGCCTCTTTCAAGCGATCAGTACTGGCAATGTCGGCATGAGCTTGAGCAGGTCGTTAACTATCCTGTAGACTTATATACTCAGGATGATGATCAGAAATTTGTAAGTAAAATTCTCACGCGGGGAGAAGTTATTTATGAAGTATAATGTTGAATTGCTGAAGGCTGATATTCTGGATGAGTTAGACAAAATTAAACGACTGGAAAAAGAATTTTCCGTTGTCGAAGAGATACTGGACAATCCTCCGGAAAAGGTGTCTTTCTATGATAGATCAGCAACTGGATACTATTTGCACAGTTTTTATAATGGTTGTGAAAATATATTTAGGGTAATTGCCAGGTTTTTTGAAAATGATTTAGAACCTCAGACCTGGCATTCGGACCTGTTGAAACGCATGAAGCTTGAAATTTCCGGATATCGTCCACCTGTAATTGATGAAGAACTATTTTGTCTTTTAGATGATTTCAGAGGATTCAGACACCGGTTCCGTCACTGTTACACCTTTGAACTTGATTGGAAAAGAGAACAGTTTGTAGCCCGAAAATTCCGTTATGCAGCCGGATTGCTTTATAAACAGGTTGAAATGTTTCTAAAAGAGATAGAAAAGATTGAATAGAGTTTCGGATGTTGAGTTTAAAATCGCTCGCTAATGAGACTGGCAAATAAATATGAGGAATAACATAAACACCATACTAGTTCGCATATACAGTTGAGTTTATTCGATATCTAATTGGACACTTGTGATCTACATTTTTTGAAGAAATGATAAAATTTGTTGGTTTTTATGACTATATGCATTTTTAGGAGGGAACAGCGCGGACTAAGGGTCAACATAATGACCCCTTTTTTTCGAGTACCCGAGGGAAGAACCTGAGCAAGTCAATATAGTCACCAACGTCCCGGACTTTTCCCTTTTTAAAGGCCCGACCCCCTTTTAAAACAAAATAAACCACATTTGGCAGAAAAAGAGGTTTTAAGCTAACATAAATATCAATTGGCTAGAGAGTTATTTACTTAGTTATGGACGTCCCGCAGAACCCGGCAGAACCCGGATTCCTTCTGAACTGGAATGTGCCGCTGATGAAGGACGGCATAAAACGAATGGTCAACAATTTGAAGCAGTGATTTGCCCGTCAGGGCATGGTTCTTTTCCTGAACGGTTACCTGCCGAGGCGAAGCTTCGCGAAGACTGGCCCCGATCCGGAAAAATAAAAAAACCCTTTGCGTCCTGGCGACTTTGCGGTTCAAAAATCTCTTTCCATTCAAAATTATACTTAATCCTGTCAGAAAAAAGAGAAACGCATAAAATCATGGGCGTCCCGCTGGATGGCCCGTCCCCCATTACGCGCACACCCAAGAGGATAACCGGGCTCAGAAAGGCAAGAAATTGATTGACAACTATGAGGGAATTTGGGACATTTTAAAAAAGCGGTGGTAAGTAGCAACGTTCCCTACTATTCAGTTCACGCGTGGAGTTTTGTATGACTACTCAAACATTCAATGTTAGGGAAGCCAAGACACACCTGTCTATCTTGCTTCAGGCGGTCGCTTCCGGTGCAGATGTAATTATCGCAAAGGCTGGAAAACCAATGGCTCGCCTTTCCAGTATAGAAGAAAGTCGGTCTCAGATTCGTTTCGGCGTCCTCAAGGGCAAGGTTAAGGTATCAGACGATTTTGACGCGCCACTGCCAGACAATATCCTTTCGGAATTCGAGGGGCGTTAATGCGGCTCTTGATCGATACGCAGATTTTTCATTTGGTCAGTTCTGGACAGTGATAAGCTTGGCCTCAAGGCCCGACAGATCATGCTTGGTGCAGGCGAAGTATTTGTTTCTGCCGCTTCGATCTGGGAGATTGCCATCAAGGCAAAAATCGGCAAGATCGAAGGCGATCCCGACGAATTTGTGGAAGCAATTGAGGAGAGTGGTTTCCGAGAACTCATGATTTCGGCCAAGCATGCAGCGAAGGTGCATGAACTGCCGCTTTATCATCGCGATCCATTCGATCGGCTATTGATCGCCCAGGCGCTTACTGAGCCCATGCGGTTTCTGACTGCTGACAGCGTGCTGGAGCAATACTCTGAATTGGTAATGATGGTTCCAAGTGGAAAGATTGCCTAACAAAATCTTCAAAGTCGATAAAGTAACAAAAGCACCAACGTCCCCTACGCCTAAAAAATATAACCCTTAGCGGTTCAAAAATCTTTTTCCATTCATAATTCAAAATTCAAAATTAAACTCAATTCTGCTTGCCCGCCTATATCTCTGGAGGGTCCAACAAATGATTTTAATTCACGTTCAAATAAAGTTAGTTCAGTTAGTCAAGGACGTCCCCGAGGAGTTCCTGATGAGGTTTATTGAAAGGGAATATCTTTCATAAGGTCAGAAGGTAACAACGTCCCCCATTACTTCCAACGTCCCCCATTACTTCTGAAAAAGCCGTTGTCGGTGAATTTTTTGTCGATCTCTTTGTGGAAAATGAGATTATTGTTAAACTGAAATCCGTAGAAAATCTATCAAAGGCTCACGAAGTCCAGTTGGTCAATTATCTAAATGGCCTTAAAAAAGAAATAGGCCTATTAATCAATTTTGGCCCATCAGGAGTTGAAGTAAAACGCAAATATAGAAAATCGTAATAATTTAGCGCTTTGAAAATTTGGCTGGTTTCGTTGAGATGTTGCAACTAATTCGAAAAAGCATCATTTGAATATCGAATGTCGAATAAGGAATGTCGAATGATGAATTGCCTGCCTGTGCGTGTACGCACGCAGACAGGTGGAATCGCTACGTTTTATCTTTTATAGTAGTAAAATGATAGAATACCTTACTTCGACATTCATAATTCCTTGTTCGACCTGTCTGCGTGCAACGCACAGGCAGATATTCTGCGGTTCAAAAACCGCTGTCAAAGTTTAATTTTTTCAAAAAGCTAAAATGTTACAGAAAATCTAAGTAAGACAGAATGTGTATAACCTCAGCCAGCGGCTGATTGCTTTCTGTCAGCTTCATCCGGAAGCTTACAGAGTAAAAAAAACAATCCTGTAAAATCCAGTAAATCCTGTCAGAAAAAAAAGAAACGCATAAAATCATGGGCGTCCCCCTAAATTTCCCGTACTCCTCCATTTTGGCGAAACCTTTAAGATAGCCCGCAGAAGATACCGTCAATTCGTAAAAAAAGGAATTGATCAAGGCAAAAGACCTGATTTGCAGGGAGGCGGATTAGTGCGAAGTGCGGGCGGTAACAAGGGTGGTCTTCTCGGGCGGAAGAAAGAAGAGAGGGAAAAGGGAGATGAGCGGATTCTTGGGAGTGGGGATTTTGTGGGTGATGTTTTAAGGAAGGATGGAGAAAAGCTTGAAAGTATGACGAAAAAAAGGATGTCCTTGCATGAGATAATAGCCATTGTGGCTAATTCGACAGAAACTTCAATCGAAGATTTAAAATCCACTGGTCGAAAGAGAAAGCTTGCTCATGCTCGTGCGGTGATAGCTTATGCAGCGATTAGGAATTTGGGATATAGGGGTATTGAGGTGGCTGAAGCTTTATCGTTGAGTCCCCCGACAGTCAGTCAAAATGTCGAGAAAGGAAAAGTTTTCCTTGACAGAGATGAAGATTTGAAAGTAAAGTTGCAAATAAACTAAATAGCAAACAACGTCCCCCATTACCCCACAACGCATTACAGTCGTCCCCCATTACAGGCTAATTTTGTTCAAGTTCAAGGAAGGCGAAAATTTTAACTGCAGGAATACATTGAGTATTTCGAGGCTTAAAATTTGAGCTGACGCCGAAATTGGGCAAAAGGGGGCGTTTTGCAAAAGTCTCAGAAAAGCTTCTTGCATCTGGACGTGCTGTATTCTAAAATGTTGAACCAGAAGAGGCATCTCATTAGAAAGAATCATACAGTCCAGCGTATCATTTTTTTCGCTGAAGATGTGACACTCGCACACGTTGCACGCCCACTGGTGCTTGCAAATTCGTTGGCTCAACGCCGCTATGAAATATTTTTTGCAACAGGTGAGAGATATCGCTATTTGCTTGAGAACTCCGGGCACAGCCTGTATACAATTTCCACTCTTTCTTCCCAGATTTTTCTTGACCGGCTTGCAAAAGGCAAACCTGTATACACAAAAGATGACTTAAAAGCATCTGTGAGATCTGATCTTAAGCTTTTTGCAGAATTGTCCCCGGACCTTGTAATTGGAGATTTTCGGCTTTCTCTGGGTATAAGCGCCAACCTTGCTAAAATCCCTTATGCGGCATTGACAAATGCACACTGGTCACCATATTCAACTCTTTCTTTTCCCCTGCCGGAACATCCTCTTGTAAATATTTTCGGGGTCGGAATAAGCCGTTTTTTTCTGAAAATCCTTGAACCGGTCATTTTTAAATATCATGCCGCGCCATTTAATTCTCTCCGCAAAACGTCCGGGCTTGATCCATTGAAAGATTTAAAAGAGGTCTATACCTGCGGAGATTGGACCCTGTATTTGGACCTGCCTGCATTGGCTCCTACGTCAAATACCCCTGATAACCACTTTTACCTGGGACCGGTCTTGTGGTCTCCGGATATCCCGTTGCCTGAATGGTGGAACGGTATTCCCAAAGACAGGCCTGTATTATATGTAACCTTGGGCTCTTCGGGAGATATAAGGTTTATGGATGTCATTATAGATACATTGGGGAAAATGCCTGTAACAGCTATAGTTGCTTCTGCAGGGCGCTTTGAGCCGTCACATCTTCCTGATAATATATTCGCAGAAAAATACCTTCCTGGCTTAGAGGCATCGAAAATGGCCTCATTAGTTGTTTGCAGCGGCGGCACGGCAACGACATACCAGGCCATTTCTTGTGGTGTTCCTGTTTTGGGAATACCATCAAATGCGGATCAATATCTGAGCATGGAGGCAATTGTAAAACAGGAAGCCGGTATGTTAATTCGATCAGGGAATGTAACTGGCCGGAACATTCGCAAAGGGATTGAGACAATATTGGAAAATGCAGATTATAAGCAGAATGCAAATAGATTGAAGAACGAAATACCGCTCTATAATGCCCCTGAACGATTCTCGTCTTTTGTTGATTCTCTTGACGAAAGGATTTAGTTTTATATGGAGGAGAAAAAGAATGCACGGGAAGATCTTAATTACAGGTGGTGCCGGCTTTATTGGTACGAACCTTGTCAAAGCCTTGTTGGAAGAGGGATGGGATATCGTTGTTCTCGACGCCCTGATTAAACAGGTACACCCTGACGGCAAATGGGAAAAACCTCCCCAGGTTACCTTCTTTCATGGCGATGTGCGCGATAATGAGATTGTTTCAAAATCTCTCGAAGGAGTTGATTATGTCGTACATCTTGCTGCGGAAACAGGAGTGGGACAATCTGCTTACGAAATAGCCAGATACGTAAGTGTAAATGAATTCGGCGCCGCCGTAATTCTTGAGGAAGCCTCCAGGCATATAAAGCACTTAAAGGGTATTGTCCTTGCCTCCTCAAGAGCGGTGTACGGAGAAGGGCGATATGTCTGTGAAGGATGTGGTGACGTATATCCTGCAGGAAGAGAGGCGGATGACCTGAAACAGGGCAGATGGGATCTCCGTTGTCCAAAATGTAAAGGTCGGGTTGAACCAACCGGCAGCATGGAAGATCAGCCCCTCAATCCGGCATCTGTTTATGCTATTACAAAACATAATCAGGAACAGCTAATAGCTCAATTCACAAGTTCCTTCAATATTCCCTCCATGGCATTGAGGTTTCAGAATGTATATGGCCCGGGACAGTCTCTAAGTAACCCCTATACTGGTATTCTTTCCATTTTCAGTACCAGGATAATTGCTGGAAATCCTGTTTTGATTTATGAGGATGGGAATGAGAAGCGGGATTTCGTGTATATTGATGATGTTGTTCAATCTATATGTCTCGCCTTAAAGAAAGGGTTTTCCGGTTCTGAAGTTTATAATGTGGGAAGCGGGGAGGGAACGACCGTTTTAGAAGTGGCGAAGATTCTTGCAGGAGAGCTTAAGGGTAATGTCCCCGTCGAAGTTGTCGGAAAATACCGCCTGGGTGACATACGCCACGCCTGGGCTGACATAACAAAGATACAAAAAGGACTTGGATTCAGGCCGGCGGTTTCAGTGCGGGAAGGTTTGCGTTCTTTTGTTGCGTGGGTAAAACAACAACCGGAAAGAGAAGATCGTTACACAATTATAGAGAAAGAAATGGCTGAGAAAGGCTTGCTGGGCAAGGCTTAAAGCGTTTGTTGACGTATACGCCTTGCAGGTACACCAGCCCACACCTCACCAGTTCCGATTTGTGTGTGTTTCAAAACCACCGATCCTGCAGCAACGATCGCGCCGTCGCCTATCTTGACCCCGGACATAATAATGCTTTTAGCCCCAATGGTGGCATTATCGCCGATGTGGATGGCAGCATGTGACAAGTGATGGCCCTCTATGGCATGGCAATATAGTAAAGCATTTTCTCCAATTATTGTATTAGCACCAACGTAAGTAAGCGGTGGGTCAAGTATCGTTCCACCGCTATAGGTGTTGGAACCCAAACTTGCGCCAAGGCTTAAATAGATTATTCGTGTTAACGGCACGGGTATAAATTTTGTACGAATTATTGGGAAAAAAAGGATCAAGTTGAATAACAGGTAAACATGGTACCCGAATTCCTCCCGTGAACCTTCTTTGATGTATCCCTCCTTAAGTGGCACAATACGAAGAAAAAGCCGATAGAAGATGATAGCATAGATATAAAGGAAGAGCACCGCGGTAGCCAGCAAGGTGATACCGCGAAAATCCCCGAGAGGAATAAAGCTCGACAGGCTACTGGTAGTGACAATAGCCAGAGCCAGAGACATGGAAAGGATTAGAGTAAAGAGAATGATAGGGGCCGCCTTAATCTTGCGCATGAGTATCCCTCCTTTCAGTCATCAATAAATCAGAAAATAACCAGATCTGATAAAAACCCATTTATAAACATAGCAAACGGATACGTTAGTGTCCATCCAGAAATCAGCAATTCTAATTATGGCATTTTTTCTTTGATAATTGTGCTTTACATCCCCCTTTATCCCCCTTCAAAGGGGGAATTTAACAAAATAATTCCCCCTTTGAAGGGGGTCAGTGGGATGTTATTCTTCAAAATTAGAATTGCTGAAAGGTAACCGTTCACGGGGGTCAGTGTCCGGCCTTTTTTTGAGTCCGGTGATTAGTCTTAGGTAATGGTTTTCATCAATTGGGGATGTAAAATGGAATTTTAATTGCGCGTGGCGATAAAACGCAAGGTGCCGCCATCCACCCAGCGTGACAGAGCTAAACTCATAAGAGCAAACAGCGGGAATCCGATCAAGAGAGCGACCTCGCTAATAGCAAGAGCCGTGAGATTCCGAACCCCATTGTCCTCATGCCACAATTCCCCAAGCTTCACCTCACCGGTATTGAAGTTGTTTAGAAGGTTTTTCTTATGAAGGAATCTATTTAATACACTCTGGACTGCGCCGAAAGCGTCATACTGGACATTGTGAGTACTCTCCCTGACCACCAGGAAGCCACATGCCTCAAGCATGCGTCGCAAGGTATGCCGATTGAAGTGATAAAGGTGGCGAGGCGCGTCAAGGTGGAACCAGGCGGTGCCGAAGGCTTTGGCATACCAACTGCCAATGTTAGGAACCTCCACCACGAGTGAGCCTCCAGGTCGCAATAACCCGTGCACGGCTCTTAGAGTTTTCAGCGGATTGGTCATATGTTCGAGAGAGTGGTACAAAGTAGCGACGTCGAAGGACTCTGGTTCAAAAGGACACTCCTCAACCGGCAAATTATAAACGGTGATGCCCGCAGTACCTGCGATCTGGGCAGATACCTCGGACAGCTCGGTGCCAAATACTTTCCATCCTTTCTTTCGCAGGCCGGCCAGAAGCAATCCCTTTCCGCAACCTATGTCAAGAATACGCCCTGGGGTCCCACCAAAGAGACTACTTACAAGCTTGACGCGTGGCCGGGCGTCTGATCGCTCATAGGCAGCCGGGGCGGAGGATTGGTGGGTTTGCGGATAGTAACAGACAAGCTCCTCGGCTGAAGGTTGGGGATTTACATAGATAAGTCCACATACACTACAACGGACAACACGAAAAACTTCTCCGCTGATGTAGTCCGCAGACTCACAAAAAACCTCTTCATGAGTCCTTCCACACATACAGCAAGGGACATGAACCATGGTAGATAATCTCCTTTTATTACCGGGATTGTCTAATAAAAATATTTATGTTATTATTATAATATAGCCGCAAGCCGAAAAAAAATGAAACAGTTTCCCATAAGTTAGACATAGGATTCAAAAAAGCAATCCCCGTTGGTTTAGTAATTTTTCTGATATGCAATATCACCTAAAAGGTCAAACAAAAAAAACCAACAAGGGATAGTAACAGGATAATAAAGCAGAACTTATGAAACGATCTAAGACAAAAAACACTGTTCTCTGCATTCCTCACACCCATACCCTTTCACATATAAGCCGTCCACTTCTTGTAGCAAAAGAACTCAGAGACAGAGGACATGAGGTGGTTTTTGCCGGCGAGAGCCCAAAGACTGCCTTTATCAGGCAGGAGGGTTTTAACGTCCTTCACCTTCATGAGCCCGACCCTGATGAGCTTTTTGGCAACATTCGCAAGGGGAAACTCAGGTTTATCAGTGATGCTGAAATTGAGCGGATGATAGAGGCAGACTTTTCTCTGTACAGCGAAGTAAAACCCGATATTGTTCTTACAGACGGTAGATTTACAGCGCCTATATCAACCCATATAGCAGGACTCAGGCATGTGGCAATAGTAAATGTCTCATCTACTGAGTACCGGGCGCTCCCTTATATTCCCTTCTTTCAATGGATACCTGAGTGGCTTATAAAAAGAGATAAAGGGCTTTGGAAAATACTCGACTTGCTTAATCTCAAACTTGAGATGTTTGTCTTTGATAATGTTATGAACATCTTTAAAAAGCTGAGTAAAAGATATAGCCTCAAGAAAACTGTCACCGCAACCAACTGTCTCACAGGAAAGGACATTACCCTCCTTGCAGATATCCCGGAATACTTTCCCACAAAAAACCTCCCTGAAAACTATCACTATATAGGACCGATTACGTGGCAAAGCAACATACCTCCTCCTGCGTGGTGGCCACCGCAGATTAAAAATGATCTCATCTACGTGACCATGGGAACTACCGGCCTGGGCGATTTCTTTCGATTGGCCCATGACCTCTTCAAGGATGGTCAGCACACGTGCGTAATGACTACCGGCAAACAATCCAGACCGATGTCCAGCATCCCCGGACATATTTACATCGAGGAGTATCTTGATGGAGATCTCGTCATGGAGGCATCTGACGTGGTGATCTGTCATGGAGGAAACGGTACTATTTACCAAGCGTTGCTCCATGGCAAACCGATCATCGGCATACCAACGATTCCTGATCAGGCATACAATATGCGCAGAGTAGAGGCATTAGGAGTTGGCAAGTCACTTACCTGGAAAGAATTTTACTGCAATCCAAAAGTCCTTTTGGATCTGATTGATGCGGTATTAACAAATCGTTCCTTTGCTGAAAATGCCCGGCGTATGCAAACTATCCTAAAAAACTATCAGCCTGCCAAAACAGCCGCGGATATCATTGAGCGGTATGTGGAAACAAAAGTCTAAGATCGTAACTCCGCGAGAGGCAAAAATCCATAAAGAGGTTGTTTTTTATAGGATTCTTTCTTGTTTGGATAGGCGCTTGCTGATTCCGGTGAGACCTGTTACACATTACCGATTCAGGAGATAGAATCTTCGCAGCACACAAGTTCATTTGGGTCAAAAATGACTTGCTTGTCGCGGAATAATTTGATCAGAAATTTACAAACTCATTATCTGGTCAACCTGAGGCAGCG
>JAYENE010000325.1:0-11385 GCA_034721935.1 Thermodesulfobacteriota bacterium | reverse complement strand
AGCTAAATAGCCCAATTATAGCGGGGCGTATTTGATACTTATTTGTCATGGAGGCGCCGGAATCTGACCGGATGTTAAAATATCAGTATATTCTTTAACATCGAAGATGCCAAAGTAATTATCACAACAAACAATAACACAAGCTGGTTCAAAACCAGGCGCTCTTTTGGCAGCTATTGATTTTTCTCTAAATCGTCTTCCATATTTAGATTTAACCTAAGGGCTCGGTAAAAAATAACTTGGCATTTTTGCATCCCGACTTCACCATATCTTTAACCGATCCTCAATCACAAAAGTCCTCGAAATAGCTCGCTATTCCTGCGGTTTTGCTCAATCATATCGATTAAATCTACGGCAAATTCGGGCGCAAATTCTACCAAGTTATTTTTGACCGAGCCCTAAGTTGAGCGATTTATTGCGAAGATATGTGCTGAGATCTTGATGCATAAAGGTTTGCGAAAACCACAGGCATACCCGTGGATATGTCGAGGATTTTCGCGAATCCTTGATGCGCAAGAGATCGGTGCAGATCGAGTAAAAAATCGCTCAATTTAGGTTTAAATAAGGCCTTGCCATCCCAACAACCTTTATCAAAGATCAATGTTTTGATAACACCTGGTCCCAGAATCGTAACAGCCTGACGTACTGTGGTTAACAGCAGACGGTTATCCGATGACTGATTTGCAAATACACGCAAGTCCGCAAGCGAAGGGGGTGTTTTGCATAGGTCTCAAGGCAGACCCCATTTTCCTTAAGGGAAGATTAGATGATCAGCCACGACCTTTTCCTCTACCTCCACCACACCTTCCCATACCTTTATTTCTTCTTCTGCCTCTTCCGCCGCAACTGGCGCCTCTTTGCGATTGGCCCAGCCTCCCTTGCTCAATCCCGGTCTTTATGTCTGTCGCCATACTTTGAAATAATGAAGAAACACGGGACCACAGACTTAAAACAATGCCTGTGCCCGCTTCAACCACAGCTTCTGTTTTATCATATGCTGCGGCATCGGGTTGGGCATTTTCAGTCTTGACATCAGCTTTGGTCTTTTCCTGCTTTGGCTCTATCCGTTGTTCTGAGGACAAGTAGGAGTTCAATGTGTCATATGCCACATTCACCTCTTTTAATTTTTCCTCAGCCTTTTGTTTCAGACGGGAATTGTTGGGAAACCGGTCCGGATGCCAAACAGTGACTATGTCTTTATAGGACTGTTTGATCTCATCTGTCGATGCGCCACGGTCCAATTCAAGTATCTCAAAAGATTGTTCAATATTCATTTTTATTTTTCCTTGCATTGCGCCTCAAACATTAAAGCGGAAGTTGATTATATCTCCATCCTGCACTTCGTAGGTTTTACCCTCGAGCCTTACAGCGCCCTTTTTTCTTGCTTCATGATATGTGCCGGCGCCTGTTAGATCTTCATAAGAAACTACCTCTGCGCGTATGAATCCTTTTTTTATGTCTGTATGGATTACACCGGCCGCGTCAAAGGCAAAAGTTCCTTTCTTTATTGTCCAAGCCCTCACCTCATCTTCACCCACTGTAAAAAAGGATATAAGTCCCTGGAGTTCGTATGATTGGCTGATCACCCTGTCCATAGCAGATGCCGTGATGTTAAATTCTGAAAGAAAATCTTCTGCCTCTTCATCAGTCATCTGAGCAAGTTCCTGTTCTAATTTTCCCCTTATTATCATGCAACTTTCCCTAAAAGTTATATCTTTCAGATCGGGCAGGCCATCATCATCGTCTTCGTTGTTAAAGAGAACAAGCACGGGTTTGGCTGAAACAAAGGAAAAACCTTTAAGAGCGGGCGCAGAAGCAAAGTCAGAATTTTTTCTAAGAGGGATTTCGTTTTCAAGATTTCTTTGGCATTCAATTAAAAGAGCGAGTTCTTCCTGATCGATTTTTCTGTGCCTTTGTTTCTCTAATTCAATCCGCTTAAGACGCTTTTCTACAACAATAAGATCGGCAAGAATCATTTCCTGCTCAAAATTGAAAAAATCGTTCTGTAGATCAGGGGGCTTAAAACCGTATCGGCTGAAATTCCGCACCACATGTATCAAAGCGTCACAATCTCTTATTTCATTCCAGATATTATAATCTTTTGCTGTTTCTTTGCTGTGTCCTTGAAAGCCCGGCAAAAAATATGCGACCTGGGCATAAATAGTCTTTTTGGGTTTATACATATCGCTTAATATGTCGACACGTTTATCAGGCGCCTTGATTGTGCTGATACGAGTTTCCCCTTTATGCCCTGCATCAATTATATTGCGGGTTAATGCTTCAAATATAGTTGTTTTCCCTGATCCTGGAAGACCGATAATCCCTATTTTCATTATTTAATCCTCATGCAGATTTGAGCTAACCGATGATATGTACAAGACTTGAAGCAGGAACAAGGCGCACCTTTTTTTGAAGTTTGGGGAGTTCGTCACGAAAAACCTCGTATGTGATTAGATGTGGATGCGCAATCCCTACGGCTGTGCCATAAATTTCGGCAATGCGAATCAATTCTTTTATTTGTCTGCGAATAAAGTCAGGTTCCTGCACATGATCAAGAAAGACATCCCGCTCGGCAAAAGGAACCTGAAGCAGACGAGCCGAGGGTTTGCAAATGCTTTCAGGTGTTGTGCGACTATCAACAAAAAAGAGTCCTCTCTTTTTCAGCACGGAAAAGATTTGATACATCCGGGTGGATTCGGTTGTTATCTTTGAACCCATATGGTTGTTCACCCCTTTAATTAAAGGAACGGCATCCAGGTTTTTATTGAGCTGATCGATAAGTTCATCAGGAGACATAGATGTAAGTAAAGCGTCGGGCCCAGGGTCAACCTCAGGATATCCATCAGGCTCCATTGGCAGGTGAAGCATGATTTCAAGCCCTTTTGCACGGGCTTCCCTGATAATTCTTTGCTGGAAAGGAGCATGTGGAAACACGGAAAAAGTAAGCACAACATCAAGGCCTAAAAATTTTTCAGCAACCCTTCGTTCATATCCAATATCATCTATAATAATTGCCACTTTGGGCAGACCTTTTGGTCTGATCTTTGGTTTATAATCCGGTTTAGGTAAAAGCTTGTCCTCTTTGGGATATATTTCAAAGACAGGTGTTTTAAAAGTCGGCTTTGTATTGGTTGGGATTTTATCGGTTGGGATTTTTGGGGCCGGTTGCACAGGTTGCTTGCGCAACAATATGTGATGCGCCAGAAAACCGGCGACAAGCACCAGCAGCACCAATAGAGACAGTCCTGCAATGGCCTTTTTTAAATAGGTTTTTTTAGCTTTATCCCTGCTGGAAAATATTTTCTTTTGTTTTGTTTTCTTTTTTTTTATAGTCATTTAACTGCTTAAAATGTCATAACTTCTAAGGATGTCAAGGGCGCGCATAACCTGGTTGTCTTCAAGCAACCCTTCGAGCGTAAGAGATTCATGTATGGATTTAACCTTAGGATGTTTGTGTTTCTTTCTGATATCCTCTTTTTCACCGGCATCTTTTTTTGCACCTGTTTTTGCATTTGGCTCTGCTTCAAGATGGTTTCTTAAATCCTTTTCCTTTATCAGGCCATCATCATCCTCTTCCCGGTCTCTAACGCTTTGTTTTACCTCTATATCAGGTATAATACCCTGGGCCTGAATAGATCTTCCGTTAGGGGTATAATATCTGGCGATTGTAAATTTAAGCCCATACCCGTCTCTTAAAGCTTCTACTGTTTGAACAGATCCTTTGCCAAAAGAGGTAGTCCCGATGATAATCGCTTTTTTATGATCCTGAAGCGCCCCGGCCACAATTTCGGATGCACTGGCGCTTCCTCCGTTAATCAGCACAACAATAGGATAATCCCGTTTTATCTTGTTTGGATGAGCCCTGAAAATTTTTGTATGTTTCCCCAGCCGTCCTTTGATGGATACGATTTTACCCTTTTCAAGAAACAGATCTGTCACTGAAATTGACTGGTTAAGAAGCCCTCCTGGATTGTCTCGAAGATCGAGAACAAGCCCTTTTAAGGGAACATCGCCGGATTCAAGCTTTGCCAGGGCCAGTTTAAGGTTGTCAGTTGTGTTGTCCTGAAAATTAGTAATCCAGATGTATCCGTATCCTGGTTGCAAAACAAGCGATTTTACGCTTATAATCGGAATAATATCACGAATCAGCTCGAAATCTATGGGTTTTAATACTCCCTTCCTTATTATTGTTATAACTACCTTCTCTCCTTTCGGACCTCTCATCTTTTTAACAGCTTCCCAGAGCATCATATCCCTGGTTAATTCCCCGTCCACCTTGATAATTTTATCTCCGGCCTTTATTCCTGCCTTGTAAGCAGGGGTGCCTTCAATGGGGGATATAACGGTAAGGACACCTTTTTGCATGGTTATAACTATACCGATGCCGCCAAATTCACCATGGGTCCCGATTTGCAACTCTTCAAAAGCCTCAGGCGGAAGTAATGCAGAATGAGGGTCGAGGCTGCTTACCATTCCCTGAACAGCCTTTTGAATTAATTTTTTTGTGTCAACCTCATCAACATAGTTTTTTTCAACCAGCTCAATAACATCGGAAAACAGTTTAAGCCCTTTGTATGTCTCATCGCTGCTCGCTGAAAGATCGTGGTTAAATCCGGTCCCGATCGACCAGAATATTAAGGCGATTATCATCACGAACCAAAGTTTAATGTTTTGTTTTTTCTTTATTGTCATGTAATTACTCCTTTTTTAAGCCACTCAAGCGGGTTAACCGGTCTTCCGTGATGGCGAAGCTCAAAATAGAGTTTCGGGCCGATCATTGAACCTGTATCCCCAACCGTGGCAATAACTTCACCCGCTTCAACATAATCACCCTTTACCTTAAAGAGTTCTTCAGCATGTGCATAGACCGTACAGAAATGATTTTCATGATCTATGATAATCATGTTGCCATAACCTTTAAACCAGTTAGAGTAAAGTATCTGTCCCTCATATACCGAATATATGGGTTCGCCTCTGTCGGCTTTAATATCAATACCTGTTTTGAAATTTACTGTTTTGCTTTGGCTGTTTGTATGTCGGCCAAAAAAACATATTATTTTACCCTTAACAGGCATTTTAAGCAACCCCTTAAGTGAGCTGAAGGCTCCATGTGATATGTTTTTAACCTTGTCAGGCATCTGGCTCAAGGATTTAATTGTCCGATCCAGAGCGGCTGCCGTCTGTTTTAATGCTTCAATGGCGGCTAATCCAAGCCTTTTTTTGCTTTGTATATTGGCAAGAAGTTTTGAACGTTTTTCATTTTCATTAAACATAATGTTGATTTGTTTGTTTAAGTCTGTTTCAAGCAAAAGCTTTTTTGCTTTTTGAACATTCATTCTGCCTAACAGCAGTTGTAGTCTGTTCCTGTTTTCTACAAGCTTTTTCCAGACATTTTCGTCATGAGCAAGGATCTGTTCCATGGTGATTTTACGTTGAAAAAAATCGTTGATCGATTCAGCGGAAGCAAGGATGTTCATTTTGCCGAGCATATTTAGTTTATAAACAGCAACCAGACGATTGGATGCATAATCTTCGCTTGTTTTAATCCTTTTCCGGAGGTCATTGAATGCATTAGCTGCTTCCTGAATCTCTGTTTCAAGTGAGGCAAGTTCGGATCGCAAAAGTGAAACACGCTTTCTAACAGTGTTTAGAGCAAGGTCTGCCTTATTTAAACTGTCAATAATAGCAATCTCCTTTTCTGCAAAGGTCTGAACTTCGGCTCCTTGTTTTTCCAGTTTGCGGGTGATATCTTCTGTTTTTTGTCTGGCTGTTTTGATTTTAGTGTCAACATCGCTCAGGTTCTCAACTGCTTTGTCGCAAACAATTCGAATATAACTCTTCCGATATCTAATATAACCGGTCTGACCATTGTGCTGGATTTTAAGCCAGTTGTTGCAGTACGCTAAAATTGTAACCTTTGTCCCTTTTTTGAGTATCTTTATTGGAGGCTTGTTGATTCCCGGTTCCGGTCGCACATTAAGCCTTAACGCGGTTACAATGCCTGTTTCATTTGATTGAAAACCGACAGCCGCAGCAGAATGCAAAAACACAATAATGCCAGCAGCAAGAAAATTTATAAAAATAAGCAATATAAAATGAGAATTTTTCACGTGGCTTATTCTTTTAGAAATTGTCTCAGAGAAATAAAACACCCTAACCATCCAACAAGCATGCTGCACAACATTATTATGCTGAATAGTCTGAACGAAAGAAATCTGACATGTAACAAGCCAGAAGACAGGCCATGTTCAACGTTAATTGTTATACAAATAAAGGCGGCAAACAATAGGGCAAGCCCGATAATTCCTCCGAGCGCACCCTGAATAATGCCTTCAATGTAAAAAGGGGCTTTGATAAATCGGTCGGTAGCTCCGACCAGACGCATTATTGCAATCTCTTCACGTCTTGAATAGATTACAAGCCTGATAGTATTGGCCACGATAAAAACAGCGGCTATGAAGAAAATACCGCTCATGGCATACCCTGTTAACCTGAGCAGATCAAAGAGCTTAACAAATCGTCCGATCCATCTCCGGCCATATTCAACATCATCTATTTCAGGAAGTGATTCAATCTGAACCGCCAGATTTTCAATCCTTTCACTGTTTGAAGACTGCCCTGTAAGGCGGATTTCAAAGGCATCGGGAAGTGGGTTCTCCTTGAGTCCATCAAGAAGGGAAGATTGCCGTTTCATCTGCTCTCTAAGTCGCTTCATAGCTTCCTCTTTTGATATAAATTCGACCTCGGCAACTCCATAAAGCCTCTGAATTTTGCTTTTTATGTCAACAAGGTTTGGTTCAACTATATCCGGTTTGAGGTATGCTATTATTCTTATTCCCTTTTTCCAGGAATTTATATAGTCGTTTGCGTTGACAAAAAAAAGAACAAGAGAGCTGACTATAAGTATTGACAGGGCTATTGTAATAATTGTGACTGCATTCAGAAATCTGTTGGTTCGGATATCATAAATGGCCCTTTTAAAAAAAAGAATCATATTTCGTAACCGTTCAGGGTTCAGGGTTCAGGGTTTTTTTACTGATTGCTCTTCTGTTTTTTTTCAACCGTGAACTGATAACTGTAAACTGTTAACAGTTACTGTTTTGATCCACTGTTAACTGTGAACTTTGAACCGTGAACCTTTGAACCTTGAACCGTGAACCCTATTTAATTTGACGTCCCTCTTTAAGATGGATTGCCCTGCAGCCTGTTTCGCGTATCAATTCCTTGTCGTGGGTTGCTACAATGAGCGTGCCTCCTCGCACGTGGAACGCTTTAAGAAGATCAAAAATAGCGCCGGCCGATTCTGAGTCAAGGCTGCCGGTTGGTTCATCAGCCAGGATTATCTTAGGCGCTCCTGCAACTGCCCTGGCTACGGCAATTCTTTGCTGTTCTCCGCCTGACAGGCTTTGAGGCAGGGCATTAAACCTGCTTTCCATTCCTACCATTCTCAGCACGCTGTTTACCTTTTTCTGAACAAACTGCCTTTTTTTACCCATTGCCTCAAGCGCTAAAGCAATATTATCAAATACGGTTTTCGTGGGTATCAGCTTGTAATCCTGGAATATTATCCCTAACTTTCGTCTTAAAAGCGGAATTCGTTTGCGCGAAATTCTGGAAAGATTCATTCCGTCGATTAATATCTGCCCCTCTGATACAGATTCTCCAAGATAAAGGAGCTTCACCAAGGTGGATTTGCCTGCCCCGCTGGGGCCGGTGATAAAAAGGAATTCATTTTTGGAGACGTCGAGGTTTATATTGATTAAAGCCTTTTTTGAGCCGTAATTCTTGTGGACATGGAACATTCGAATTATTGCACTTTTGTCATTTTTGTCAATCATTCTAAGCCAGTCTCAACCTCTTCCGCGCGGCCCATTGCCCAATACAGATAGGCTTTTGATATTTTGAAATCATATAATGCATTGTAATAATTAGTCATGGTTCTGGAAAGAAGCGTTTGTGCATCCAGGACATCTGTTGAAGTGTCCATCTGTTCTTTATAGCGTTCTTCGCTGATTCTGAAATTTTCTCTGGCCTGTTCAATGGCTTTTTTTACAGCCATAATATTTTGTTCAGATTCTTTGGTGTTAAGGTATGCCTGTTTTACCTCGAGATGAATATTATCAATGATCTCATCCTGTTGATATCGAGCCTGTGCAAGGGCGCTTAATTTTTCCTTTACGCCGTGTCCGGTTTTGCCCCATTCCCAGAAATTCCATGAAGCTGTGGCTGTAATATCCCAACTATCAGGATCGCTTATCCCGTCTCCACCATCAGCATCAAAATTGGTTCCAACTTTGTAATAATTACCTTGCAATGTTATTGATGGATAATAATCTGTTTTCCCAAGCTTTAACTTTTTTTGTGCAATTTCAACCTGCAGCTCGGCTGCTTTTATTTCCAGACGGTTTTTTTCAGCCATATCAAAACAAAAATCAATTTTCTTTTCAAAAAAACAATAATCAATAATATCTTTGAGTTTAACAGAAGCGTTAATTTTCCTGCGCAATAAAATATTAAAATTCGATTTTGCTGTTTCCATGTTGTTTTGAGCAACAATAAGATCCTGGCGCGCATTGGCCAGTTCAACCTGAGCTTTCAATAAATCGTTTAAAGGGGTCATTCCGACCTCATAGAAATTTTTTGCCACATCTTTGTGAGCTGAAATCTGCGTAACCGCCTTTCTTGCAATTGCCGCCAGCTTTTGCGCCTTTAATAGATTAAAATATACTTTGTTTGCTTCAAAAACAACCGCCTGCCGGGTAGTCTTTTCATTAAGCCGCGCAAGGTCGAGACTAAAGCCCGCAATCTTATATTTGTTAATAAGGGAAAACCCTGTAAATACAGGCTGGGTGAATGTGCCGGTAAGAGTATACTTGTTTTTGGGAACCGCCGCGCCATGGACCGCCGTGGTTCGGTCTTCATAGTTACGCTTATATTTATAGGTTACGCCCAGGGTTGGAAGAAAATTGGTTCGTTGTTTCAGCCTGGCGAAAGATGCGGCATTTGTATCCTCTCTGGAGGACTTAAGCCCGAGGTTGGCCTTTATTGCCTGCCTGATTGTTTGTTCAAGAGTAAAGACCTCTTCGGCTTCATCAGCTTTGGCAAGGCAGGGAAAAGCCAGAAAATGACCAATCATTACTAAAAGAATTAACAATTTACAGCAAAGCTCGTTAAAATGCATTGTATAGATCTCGTAAATCTTTGCTAATTAAGTGGTGATTTATTGAACGATAAACTCCGATTTCATTTAGTAGTTACGGTTCAAAGGTTCAGGATAAAGCTATTAGCCATTAGCTGTTAGCTCTTAGCTAAAGGCTAATTCCCACGCGGCGCAAGCGCCTGCGCTGCGCGTAACAATCTCCGATTTGAAAATATTGGCACATAGCCGTTAGCCCGGCGCTCCAAAAAAATAACCCTGAACCTCTGAACGGTTACCCTTTTTTTAGATTGACCAAAATTAATTTTTTATGGTATTATGTTTTTTGAGGCTTAAGGAGTGCTGTTTCCAGTTTTCCTTACTCAAAACCTCCGCTGAATCCCATAAACATGCTTCTTCCAGTTCAGTGGAGGTTTTTTTATCTTATAATTGTCCTAAAATCAATAACTACTTAAAAAAATGAGGATTCAGATCATGAAACAGGAACTCGTTGAAATGCTTTGTCGAAAATCTTTTAAATATAGTGATAAACCGACCTTTAAACTCGTTTCAGGCAACATGAGTTGTTTTTATGTTAATTGCAAACCAACCACTCTGAGCCCAAGAGGCATGTTTTTAATCGGTCACCTTATGTTTGAGGCCATTAACGATCTGAATGTTGCGGCAATCGGCGGGCTTACATTTGGCGCAGATCCTATTGCCATGGCAACCGCTTTTGCCTCTGAATTAAATCAAAAACCGATAAATGCCTTTTCAATACGCAAGACCAGGAAAGATCACGGCATTGTCAGGTGGATCGAAGGGGATGTAAAACCCGGCGACAGGGTCGTGATAATAGATGATGTAGTTACAACAGGAGGCTCGACGATCAAGGCGATTGAGCGTGCAAGATCTGAAGGCCTGAACGTGGTTAAGGCTGTAATACTGATTGATCGCCAGGAAGGGGGCATTGAAAATATCCGCAAACAGGCGCCGGATGTTTCTGCAATCATTTCAAGGGATGAGCTTGTAAGGCAGGCAGAAAAGCTTAGAATGTAGGATAGCCGGTTTTGTATGGGTGCAATACAAAAAAGCTACATCATCGATGATAATATCTTTAGCCATTCAACATACTGATTTAATGTCGAATGTCGAACAGGGAATGTCGAATAATGAAGGAAGAAAAATCTATTCAAATTCCACTTGTGGGCATTATTTACTCCAAAACAATCTAATACAGACCTCAGAATACGACACCCAAATTTAGGAGTATTCCTGGACAATACGGTAATTGTTTAGTAGCTACAAATCAATATATACAATTTTTATTTACAATAAACACTATATATTGTGGTTTATGACAAAACTTCAAGGTGGCGAATGTCCAATTTATCTCAGAAATAACTATAACATATTGTATTATTGGTAATTAATAACGAATTCTATATTTTTAATTCCGAGGTCTGTAATACCTAAATTGAGCGATTTTTTACTCGATCTGAACCGATCTCTTGCGCATCAAGGATTTGCGAAAATCCTCAACATATCCACGGGTATGCCTGTGGTTTTTGCAAACCCTTATGCATCAAGATCTCGGCACATATCTTCGCAATAAATCGCTCAACTTAGGTAATAGAAACATCCGCGCTTCGACATTCATAATTCCCTGTTCGACATTCGACATTCAAAAAAAATTACCCCATTTAATGTCTTATCGCTTTTTTGTATTGCATCTTTTTGTATTAAATCGGCTTGTAGGTTGCGCATGCATTCTCTGATTCCCATGCTGTTACACTTGTAACCTTTACATCGTTGTTTTTTATTATCGCCTGCAGTTCTTTGGCAATATAAAGGGCGATATTTTCAGATGATGGATTGTTGTCACGAAAACAATCAAGTTCATTAAGGACACAGTGGTCAAGCTTTGCAGTAATTTCAGCAACATACCTCTTTATCTTTCCGAAATCAATTATAACTCCGGCCTTGTTTAATTTTTTACCTCCCACACAAACCTCAATCTTCCAGTTGTGACCATGCATATTCTCACATTTTTTTGCCACCATTTTGAGCTGATGGGCTGCTGCAAAATGGGTGATAACCTTTAACTCAAACATGCTTGCCTTTATCAGAAATTTACAAACTCAAAAAGTAACCTGCCAACAACCTGATGTGGCGGGCAGTTAAATTTAAAACGGCTGACTGTTTGAGCATGTTAGTGAGCGTTAAGAAATAACGACGACCAAATAAAG
>JAYENE010000324.1:0-2672 GCA_034721935.1 Thermodesulfobacteriota bacterium | reverse complement strand
TTATTCCCAGCAAGGATCCTGCTGCTATGACATGGTATTCATTGGCATTCTCTTTGAAATATTTTAATGCATTTAATGCATTAGCCGATGCCTGGATTTCATCAAAGACAATTAGACTCGAATCTGGCGATATTGTCACATTTGCATAAGCTGAAAGGTAGCTGACAATTTTTTGTTTATCGAATCTGTGCATGAAAATTGCGTCAAGCGCCGGATCATCTTCAAAATTCAGATAAGCAAAATTATCATATTCCTTTCTTGCAAATTCTTTAAGTATGTAAGTTTTTCCAACCTGCCTTGCCCCTTTTAGGATAAGCGGCTTGCGTAGTTCAGACTGTTTCCAGTTTAATAGCTTTTCATAAACATTTCTTTTCATAATGCTTATTATAGTTGGGAAAAACAAAAAGTCAATTTATAATTCCATAAATGTGCTTTTAATCACTTTTCAGGAACCACTTTTGTGTTATCGTGCACATCTCTGGAACATTATTTCGGAGTCGTCTGTGAGTCAGCGCCGGGTTACAGTGCTCACCGTAAACGATGATATCGGATGCGATTATTTGAAAACGTTTTGAATTATGGTTCTACTTTCAAGACAGATACCAGGTCAGATCCGACCCCTATCTCTTCAAATTGCTTTGCTCAAAAAGCGAATCCGACAATCCGATATCATAATCCACGTTATCATACTGCATCAGGGTTCTTGATCCCTTGCGGGGAGTCTCCGTCATTATCTTGGTGAGTGTCCAGATGCCTTTGATCTGCTTAAAGCCGCCATAGATTGCAGTCTTAAAGTGCTTGCCCCTTTTGTTGTAATATTCCACTTTCATTGGGAGCCAGATATCCTTTCGCACCCAGACGATTCGTTTGGAATAGTTGGTGTCTTTCTGTTTTTTACTTACCCGTTCCACCACGTAGCAATCCACACCAGAGAACTCCTCAGACCTCAAAAGCCGATATTCATCATCATCCACCTCTCTCTTCTCAATATCCTCATTGGCAAAGTCGCTTCTCATAAATGATCCTTTCTTGCCACCGCCGCTTATGCGCCGCACCAGGCTTTCAGCAGGAAGAAAGACCCACATATCATCATCTTTTTCGCTGTCCTCATAGCTCCAGGTAAGATACATGATCCCACGAACATCCGGCGGTTCTATGAACTTTATTAAGCCCCGCTCATCCGACCCGTATTTCTTCTTGCAGCTTTCCATCCTTCTCACGAGCTTTTGCCCATTACGATTGATGACCATGATGGCAGTCCGCTTCCCGTCCTGGCTAATATCCACCGCATCCATCTTCAAGGCAATATCCCTGCCGGTTAGTTCTTCTGCCCAGCATAGACAAGGCAAAAGGGCAATAAGACAAACTCCGATTATAATCCTTTTCATTTTATCTTTCATTGAAGTTCCATTTTTGTTTGATTTTACCATAAAGATGTGTTATTTTTTATAAAAAGGAGAAATAATAGCATGGCTACCTTAGCAAAACTTTACCCCATCTTAAAAGACCTTGGACTTGAAAACCAAAAAGCAAACGAATTTGTTGAAATAATTGACCAATCCCGAAAAGAAGGGCTGGCTACCAGAGAGGATATTAAGGATTTAGAAATCCGGTTCAAAGAGGATATCAAAGACTTAGAAATCCGATTGGTCAAATGGATCATTGGATTGATGATAGCCCAAACTTCCATAAGCATCGCTTTGTTGAAATTGTTCTGACCTTTTTCCAGAAAAGCTTGAAAATTTTCGTGCCGGTTTTTTGTCATGGGGTCATTATCTTAAATATTAATTATTCGAGTCTTGATCCTTGCTCGCTTTCCTTTTTCAGTCTTTTATCCTCTGCCATCTCTTTGGTGATTTTATGAAAATTATGACGTGAATACCTCGCCATTTATGGCGGGGGGGGGGAGAAGATGCAGGGCCGGGGCATAAGGCCGAGGCGGAGGGGCCATGATCAAAATGCAAATATCAAAATTAAAACATTCAGCCCTGACGCACATCTTTTTGTACATTTATAACTGTCTATTATTAAAGAACAATAATAAACTAATAATTAATTTGCGGAATACTTTCGTCGCGCTGTTTTCACTCCCATGCCGACCCTCCACTGTCAGATGGGAAATGGTTAATTTTAATAATATCAACCTATTAGTTCCCTCTACACTGGGGAAGAGGTTTAGGGTAAGGGGGATTTCATGCGTCAGGGCTGTAAAACATTGTTGTCAGTTGCAACAAACAACGGACGTATGATTTATTTTACTTTATAATGTTGCATTTTGATATTTGATATGAATAAGATATTCGATATTCGCATTTTTATTAAATTAATTGTTGAAGTTAGGGTTCGGCAAAGAATAAGTTCGCAATTTCAGGCGTTGAGGCGCTCGGCTGACAAGGCGCGAAAAAGCATGAATATCAAGCATATTCAGAATTTTCGGAACGCAGTCAGGCGTGATGCATCGGCGCCTGAAATGTGAAGTTATTTTTTGCCGAGCCCTTAGGAGGGCGCAACGAGAAGGGACGTCCTCGCAACGAAAAAAGGGACATCCTTAAATACTCAAATAACTCAATTAACCAGATGATAACCTGCTTCTTTTGCTATCTTCTCTCCTCTTTTTTTCTCATTCCCATGTTCCAGCGTGGGAATGCGTACCATATTGGTTCCCACGCTGG
>JAYENE010000323.1:0-2675 GCA_034721935.1 Thermodesulfobacteriota bacterium | reverse complement strand
ACAGGAGGCGGAAGGAACTAAAAGAGTGTGCTACAGACTTTGCAAAGGCGATGCGCGGCGAAGAGGAGGAGATGAAAGTCATAAAGGCGGATCGCACGGAACTTCAGGACCGGATCGAGGGAATCAATACGAAGAGGCGGGAACGCGATAAAGCAAAACGCGATTCCAACGACCTTCTCAAAGAACTGGATGACCGGGAAAGTCTGCGTGATGGCGTTACTGATCAGATATCGGAGAAGGTTCACGAACGTGAAATTCTCGAACAGCAATATGATGCCGCCGCAAAGGCGGTGCGCACCGAGAGCAGGGAGCAGCTCAACAAAGTGCGTGAAAAGATCGGAGGTTACGAAAACGAGATCCGGAACAACCAGAATGAGATGGACCGGCTCACCCGTGAGCTACCTGACTATACGATCGGAGAGTCGCTTGAGGACTATGCAACGAAGAAGCGGTTGGGACTCGACAATCTGCGGCTGAAGATTGAGGAACTGAAGGATGGATGGGAGCACGAGGTATTCGGAGCAGTGGATCTCTTCAATGAAACCATCGATGAGACCTATGAGAGCAGGGGATTTACGACCTTTGAGAAGATCGAGATCGTCAAGGAGATGACCCGTGACAGGCTGGTCTCACTCGATGCGGTCGTGGAACATCCCAGCGGAAAGAAGCAGTCGCTCTCAAGTCTCAGCAAGGCAGAGCGATTAACTCTTGGTCTCGTCTTCATGGTCTCTGCAAAGGAGAACTATATCCCGAAGTTCCCGTTCTTCGTGATCGATGACCAGATGAACGACTTTGATCCCGATCGATTGATGTCGGTTATGGAATATCTGTCAAAGTACAAGGCTGAATATGTTCTGGTCTCCCAGCTCGTGCCACCGAGTGAGCAGGAGAATCTTGTAATCGAGTACGGTTTGAATTAAAGACGGTTTCGTGAGGGGATCCTCGGAGAGATTCGGGGATGTTTTTTTTATTTTTTTAAAAAATTGGGTGATATGATGAAACTGGAACTGCAGAATATAGGAGGATTTACAGGGGTTCATAGATTTGAACTCAAGAAAGGGATCAATCGCATCAGTGCGCCGAACGCAAAGGGTAAATCAAGTTTGCTGCTGGGGATACAGTGTCTTGCCAGTGACGACGAGGGTCTGTTTCGTGACGTCTTGAACGATGACAGCGATTCCGGATATGTTAAACTTGGTGATGAGTATGTGCGTCATCTCAGGCGCGTGAACGATGTGGTACGTGCAAATCCGTCAGAGGATCACACATTCGTTGATGAGAACCGTGACTGGAGGAATGCGGACAAGATTGCATTCTTCACGCCGAAGAGCAGGTTGGTTCTGGAGATCGATCAGAACGCATTCGATATGCTCAGGTTTGTCAACAGTATCAGTGGAGCCGAGGAAATTGAGTCCGATATCCGCCGGAAAGAAGCCCAGTTAGAAGAGAAGAAGAGAGAACTCGATGAGTACATCGAAAATCTCACCACCGCCCAGAAACTCGATGCCGAGGTCGGGACGATGCGGGGCGAGATCCAGAAACTGCAAGGAGAGGTGCAGGAACTGGAAGGCGCGATCGAGAGAGAGACCGGGACAAGGGATCTCACAAAAGTTGGTGAAGACATCGCTGCTAGGAAGCAGGAGATTCTTGACCTCGAGGAACGACTCAGAAGCCGGGAAGGGGAGGTGAAGCGGTATCAGAACCAATATGAGAAGGCTCGTGCACTGTATGAACGACTCGATAAGGACATCGCCGATTTTGAACAGAAATCTGAAACCGAAACTGTCGAAGAGTTCACTGGAAGCCTCCACAAGCATGAACGGAAGAGAAAAGACCTGAAGAGTGTAAAGGAGCTGCTCGATGACCTGCAGGGTGTGGTTGATAAAGCGTACAAGGTATTCAGCGATTCCGAGCGAGCACCACTACCAGAGAGTATACAAGATGAGCCAGCCCTCAACAGAGCAATCGCATTACTCGGGGCGCCGGGGGAATGTCCAGTATGCCGCGGCGGTGTAGATCGTAACACGCTCGATGAGAGGCGGAAGAAACTGCGCGAGAGCGCTACAGACCTTGCAAAGATGATGCGCGGTGAAGAAGAGGAGATGAAAGTCATAAAGGCGGACATCAGGGAACTTCAGGATCGGATTGGAGGAATCGATGTGAAGAGGCTGGAACGCGATAAAGCAAAACGCGATTTCAACGACCTTCTTAAGGAACCGGATGACCGGGAAAATCTGCGTGATTACGTCGAGGAGGAGATAGCAGAGAAGGCACACGAACTCGGGATTCTCGAACAGCAATATGCTGATGCTGCAAAGACGGTGCGTACCGAGAGCAGGGAGCAGATCAACAAAGTGCGTGAAAAGATCGGTGCTTATGAAAACGAGATCCGGAACAACCGGAATGAGATGGACCGGCTCACCCAGGAGATACCTGACTATCCGATCGGAGAATCGCTTGAGGACTATGCAACGAAGAAGCGGTTGGGACTCGATGATCTGCGGCTGAAGATCGAGGGACTGAAGGATGAATGGGAGCACGAGGTATTTGGAGCAGTGGATCTCTTCAATAAAAACATCAATGACATCTACAAGGAGAGGGGATTCACAACCTTCCGCGACATCAAGATCACAAAGGAGATCACGCGGGGCAGACCGACCTCGTTCGATGCGGTT
>JAYENE010000322.1:0-2676 GCA_034721935.1 Thermodesulfobacteriota bacterium | reverse complement strand
AGGCGTTGAGGCGCTCGGCTGACAAGGCGCGAAAAAGCATGAATATCAAGCATATTCAGAGTTTTCGGAACGCAGTCAGGCGTGATGCATCGGCGCCTGAAATGTGAAGTTATTTTTTGCCGAGCCCAAAGCACACATGAACTTGGCTCGTTGGGCCATTGGTCGCTCATACGCTACATTTTTTTACTGAAAAAAAAGATCACTCGATCTATCAATGGCTTTGTGATTGAGACACCCAAAAAAAATCTTGACTTTGATATTTTTAGGGTCAACCGGAACTGATGTGGTAAAATGACCTTCGTTTTGCCACTTATTCCTTGTATTACAGATAGTTATGGCAAAATAAAAAAGTTCTATTTTTTTTGCTCTTAATACCATTGTTAAAATATTGATATCTTAGCGATGGTTTGCGTAACAGATTGATTTTATTGACCACATTGATTCCGGTTGACGGGGTTTAGGCGTCACACCAGTTCCGGTTGAGCCGAAAAAGAGGGTGTTTGCAGTGAAGCCGAATGTCACAATGATCTTTCTGATAATATGTTGATAGCTGAATCAACTTTATTGGATGAGCGTTATAATGCCGCCGTTCGCATACAGCGAACGCTTCAGCGGGTAATGCAGTTGAGGAAACAGATTGTCAGTTCATGGAACAATGGATTAGAGGATATATTATTCAAACAAGAAGACTGTGAAACAATATCGCAAATAGACAAGAGCAACAAAAAAACACCCAGAAAAGATTTAGATTTAGCAAGAAAAAGATTAAAAGAGTTTGGTGATAAAAATGAATAAAAAAACATATAGGCGATAGTTTTGATGATTTTTTAAAAGAACAAGGTATATTTGAGGAAATTGAAGCAAGAGCTTTTAAAAAAGTCATTACAATACAAATTCAAAAAGAAATGCAAAAAAAGAAACTAACCAAAAAAAGCATGGCCGAAAAAATGGGAACAAGTCGATCATGTCTTAACAGATTACTTGATCCGGATAATGAAGCAATAACTTTTAAAACGTTAAAAAAATCTGAAACAAAAAAGTCCCGCAAGCGCCCCTGAAGGGGTCGTTGAGCGCCCCTCACAGGGGCGTTCAAGGGTCGTTTAAAACACTAAAAGGGTCGTTCAGCTCCCCTAAAGGGGTTAAGGGGACGTTCAGCAGGATCTGGTTTTCCATAAAAAATGTCTCTTTCTGAAAAGACATTGACATTGTTATCATCTAATGATAATTTAAAATTAAAATGACTAAGAAAGAATATTCCAGAGAGGATGCTTCACTTAGCGCTTTATTGGATTTGGACGGTGAGATTTTTCCAATGGATAATGGCTATTGGACAAAATTTGAGGTATCCAGAGTTACGCCTACGCCACAAATTCCTCATGGAATCAGATACTCATTAACATTGCATGATCTTAACAACACACGCATCTTAGGATTTGACAATGCGCATACACTTAAACCAAAGAAAAAGAAGTATGGGGCTCGTAAGATTACATGGGATTATAAGCACAAGATGGAAAAGGTTTGCTCTTACGAACTCGAATCAGCAAGCCAACTCTTAGAGGATTTCTGGGAAGCCGTTGAGAAAATATTAAGATAACTTAGAAGGTAATATGATGGCTAAAAGGGTATTAAAGCTAGGAATTATTTCCCGAGAAAATTATAAAAAAAGAACCATCGCAATTGCGCGAGGAGAATATAAACCAAAGAAAGGTGAGCCAAAAGTCTGGTTTGAATCAGTGCAATCAATGGCGCAGATCCTCAGTAGTGAGAATCAAGAATTGCTTAGGATTATAAAAGAACAAGAGCCGGCATCTTTAAAAGAACTTGAATTAGTATCAGGCAGAAAGCGCAGTAACCTGTCTCGAACATTAAATACAATGTCTCGATACGGAATAGTTGATTTGGTTAAGCGGAAACGAACGGTAAAACCGATTGTCAAGGCAACGGATTTTAAAGTTGAGTTTGGGCTGAACATTACGGTAACAGGGAAAACCGAAAGGGATAACAATAGACTTCCTTGATCTGTGAAAGGAGTAATAATATGAATACCATCATAAATTTTCTTAAGGGCATTGATGCAGATGTATTATCCTTCATCATCAGCGTTATAGTATAATGTTGGGTTGCTTCGCTTAACCCAACCTACTCACCTTATCTGGGTTTATGGTTTGATTTTGAAGTCTGGTAAGAGTAATATACATTTTGATGAAATTTCTATTTTTGGTTAAATAACACATGAAAACAACATTGCAGCAACTAAAAAAATGGATCCGGCTGGCGGAAAGCAAACATCTTGAATTCAAACAGGCGGGTCGGCAGTTCGATTTCGAGAAGCTCACCCGTTATTGTGTCGCGCTGGCCAACGAGGGAGGGGGAAAGCTCATTTTGGGGGTGACGGACAAACCGCCTCGTCAGGTTGCAGGGACTGAAGCTTTCCCGGATGTCGGCAAGACCCAGGCTCAGCTTTTGGACAGGCTCCACCTGCGAATCGATATGGAGGATATGGTTCATCCGGACGGCAGGATTGTCGTTGTGCGTGTTCCCTCCATGCCTATCGGAAGACCCGTTGAATACAGAGGGGCATACTGGATGCGCAGCCATGACGCACTTGTTCCCATGACACCGGAAAAACTGCAGCAGATATTTGCGGAGGCGGAACCGGATTTCTCGGCTCAG
>JAYENE010000321.1:0-2680 GCA_034721935.1 Thermodesulfobacteriota bacterium | reverse complement strand
GCGCCATTTTTCAGCCCTCCACTTAAGCTCAATGCAAAGGCTGTATCCAACCCTGAAAATGTGTGAAAGCATATATTTTTGTATTAATGCAGCGCTTTGGTTTGCATTTAACGCGTTGTTTGCTCCGGTTAAACGCTCAAGCCCGATACTTATATATCCACAGGCTTTTTTTACCACATTTTTTAATTCATCCCTGTTTCTAATGTTTTTTTGATCAGCCACTATAATCTGATTGGCCAGACCGGCAAACTCAGCCTGGATTTGCAGCAGAACATCCTCTGCTTTAATCCTTTGCAGGGCATCTGTAAAAAGGTTGTCTTCTTGAAGCATCCTGATAGCATATACAGGCACAAGAAAGGCTGCATTCGGGCCGGAACCAGCCAAAATATATTTTTCCCCAGCCCTCTCAATATCCTGAGGCCTTAACGGCTGATAGGCGCCTATTGCTTCATCAAACGGCAGAAAGCCTTTTTCCGCAAGCCGGACATTTCGCAACCTAAAGGATTCTTCTTCTGATTCAGCAGGAATAATGCTTGAAGACTCAAGCAAAACTTTTTGATATGTTATGAAATCATACGCGGCAAGACGATGCATAAAATCTGTCAGAAATTTATTGCGTATTTCTGGAAATTTACCATCCGATTCTGCCTCAAAAGGATAGTCTGTAAACCTTATATACAAAGTATCGTCAAGCGTGAAAAGGCCTTTGCCTAGGTCTGAGGGATCCTGGTCATGCTCCCTGATTATTACCTCGATATTTTTGAACAAATAGAATTCAATAAATTCTAATTTTTTGCCTAAGAACCATTTAATAAATCGGTTAGAGTCAGCCCTGAAGAGCAAATCAAGCCATTTTGATAGAGACCTTATTTCAATTCTATCCTTTTCCCAAATCTCTATATCAAGCATGTATTCCCACTGCTTGCCGGAAGCAAGCGACATCAGCGGAAGGGAATCTTCAAGCCCGATATCATGCACCAGAAAATATAAATCTTCTTCCGGGAATGAATGCACGATAGCAGATGGATGCGGCGCATTTAGAATATAATCCAATACCCTGTCTGGCGGAAGAGAAAGTATCTCCTTTCTTTGCACAGACAGCCTTTGGGCCGGCTTCATCGACTTTTTATTTTGTGTGTTTTTATTCATATATATCCCAACGCGAAAATTTCAGCAAAAGGATCATGCCGGGAATAGCGATCAGGGTGCATGCGATAAAAAAAGCTTCCCAGCCGATATTTTTAGCAAAAAATCCTGTTGGAGCCGAAGCCAGTACTCTTGGAACTCCCATCAGACTGCTTAGAAGAGCATATTGTGTGGCGGTAAATCTTTTATTTGTAATACTTGCCATAAATGCGACATAAGCGGCGGTTCCCATGCCGCTGCTTAGATTTTCAAAAGCAATTACTGCCGACAGAGCCGGGACGCTGTAACCTATACGTGCCAGAAGAGCAAAACCCGCCGTTGACACGGCCTGCAGAAAACCAAAATACCAGAGGCTGCGATTGATCCCCAGGCGGAGCATGATCGTTCCCCCGATCAGGCTGCCTGCAATTGTTGCCCAGAAACCAAACAGTTTAACGACCGCGCCGATTTCCGTTTTTGAAAATCCTATATCAAGATAAAAAGGTATAGTCATGGCGCTGGCCATGGTGTCGCCGATTTTATAAAGCAGTATAAAGGCCAGTATATACAAAGCTCCATGACGGCTGAAATACTCCACCAGAGGATCAAAAACAGCCTCTTTCATTGTTTTAGGAGTTCCAGCAGTAAGCTCAGGTTCCGGCGCAAAGATAGTTGTAAGAATGCCTGGCAGCATACATGCCGCCATTATCAGATAAACACTGGAAAAGGGCATATGATCGGCCAGGATCAAACCCCCTCCGGAAGCAAGCAGCATCCCTATCCTGTAACCGTTGATATACAGAGAAGAACCGAGCCCTAACTCCTCGTCAGGAAGATCCTCTCTTCTATATGCATCCACAACAATATCCTGGGATGCGCTAAAGAATGTCACCAGAAAAGCAGCAAAGGCCAACATCCACGGATTTTCTTTTGGCTGAGTAAAGCCGAGACCTGCGATGGCTAACAACAAAGCTGTTTGAGCTATTAGCAACCATCCTCTGCGGCGGCCCAGAAAGGGAAGTGTAAAACGATCCAGAAAAGGAGCCCAGAGGAATTTCAAAGTGTAAGGAAGACCTACCAGGGCCATCATCCCGATTACGGTCAGATCCACCCCCTCTTCCTTCATCCATGCCTGTAATACGGTTATGGTCAGAAGAAGAGGCAAGCCGCAGGAAAAACCCATAAGAAGAGTTACCAGCATGCGGCTGCTGCAAATTGTATAAATTATGGGTTTTTGCTTTACAGGCTGCACACTTTACCTGTTATCAGATAATACCTAAATTGAGCGATTTTTGGCTCGATCTGCACTGATCTCTTGCGCATCAAGGATTCACGAAAATCCTCGACATATCCACGGGTATGCCTGTGGTTTTCGTAAACCCTTATGCATCAAGATCTCAGCACATTTCTTCCCCAAAAAACGCTCAACTTAGGTAATAGAATGTTTGTAACACTTTAGCTTTTTGAAAATAAATGCGCTTCAGGTATAATCAAATTTAAACCAGGAAAAACTCACGAATAAGAAATCGTAAAGAAAGAACTTGCCATAACTATA
>JAYENE010000320.1:0-11434 GCA_034721935.1 Thermodesulfobacteriota bacterium | reverse complement strand
TTCATCCTTAAACCAGCGATCAAACTCTTGAAAATCACGAGGATAATCGATTCCTGCAATGGGGTAATTTTCCATAACTCGCTACACTACATGTAGCGGTCACTTGCGCCAAGTGGATACCCCCCCTTAAAATATAAAAAAGCTTTACCTTAAAGGTTAAATAAATTATCATATTTATAATGAAGATTGTTTTTAAAACAAAACGAATGGAATAAAGACCTTAATTCCTCTAAAAGATTAACAAAAAAATATGGCTCGAAAAGAGCACGTTTCATTATGCGGCGCATGAAGGTTCTTGCAGCCGCAAATTCTTTAGTAGATGTTCCTCGCCAGCCCCTAGAGCGGTGTCATCAATTATCAGGGGATCGTGATGAGCAGTTTGCTGTAGTAATTAACGATTAATGGAGGTTGGTTTTTGTCCCAAAATATGAGTCTATCCCTCGAAAAGAGGATGGAGGGATAGAATTATCTCAAATAACAACAATCGAAGTAATATGGGGTGAATGATAGGGGACGTTCGTTCCGAGCGTTCTTGACGGGAAAGTAAAAGGGGGCCGTTCGTGCAGAGTGTGCGCAGGACTTGCTGATTAGGACCAAATCGCATATGTGTTGCAGGAAATGTTTCATGGTGATAAGAATCTAAGATAGATGCTATGGCTGAAAAGATTTTAGGCACGTTCGGAACGAACGTCCCCTATCTCCCTTTTGTTACTTTTTTACCAGCGTCCCCGTTCCCAACCGAATGGGATCAAGCCCTGTGAAAGTGCTAACAGCTTTGAGCAGGACGTATGTTACGCTGTCGCTCCACACACGTTTCTCAAGCTGAGCGTTCGGCGATAATAAAATAAGGAGATATGAAGTCGAAATTTAATCCTCCCGTGCGGGACGGAAAACCTGTAAAATGCATTGCCTGTGGAAATCTGTTGCATCATAAAAGTGAACATTATTGCTCAAAAAAATGTGCCACAAAAATGGAATCCGAGAGTATTGGTGATGTCCCAGCATTTTTATCGAAGTGGAAGTTGCGAAAATATAAAGAATTTAAAGACCCGTTGTCTGTACTCAGAAAAAAGACGCGGCGCAAGACCAATGATTTATTAAAAAAAGGCATAATACAAAAGCAGCCATGTGTCCTTTGTGGCAAACATGATGTGATTGCGCATCATGAAGATTATTCAAGGCCCAACGATGTGATTTGGATCTGTGAGGAGCATCATACAAAGTATCATGATGGCAAAATAGGTCTTTTCAATAACAAACTATGGTGGAATCCCAAGCGGCTACTACCCAGAAGTATGCGTAATGGGAATATGCCAAGGAAATATCAAAAACTTAAATCGCAATTTAAAAAGAAATGAACTGTTGCGCCGAACCAGGCGCTGGAGATGGACTGGGCAAAGCCGTGCCGCTTTTGAAAGGCAGTATTTGACCGGTAGTTTTTATCTTTTACATAGTTTTTCGGTTATCGTTGCCCAGCCACTCAGCTTTTAGGCACAAAAGGGGAATTACGGAGGTAATCTACATGAGTAAATATTTTGTATGGTTTCTGGCCATTATCATTTTTGAGCATTTTGTTTTTATTGGGCATGGATGCGCTGAGGATCAGGCGAAACAGTTTTGGTGGTCTAACATTTCTTATCAATATGACACAGAAAGAGAATTTGTCACATTGACGCCTGAATTTGAAACCAACGATTTGCCATTTGACTTGGAGCTTTATGGATTAGTTGATTTTACGGGTGACCATGGTCACGATGAAACCAATCTGAAAAACCATTTCGGAAGCTTCGACCTATTCAAGCCTTTGAACACATTCGGTATTGCCGAAGACAACATTGCACTGCATATGTTTGATGTAGCCATGGAGTATATAACACAGACACTTTTGCGGATGATCGTTGTTATTTCGGTTTCCGTTGGCGTGGCACCAGAACTTATGGAGGTATAAGCAAATTTCTCAATAGAATGCATGCTACCTTTGATGTAACCATTTTTTTGGCTCGCACGGATGGTCGGCAAGGACATAACTGGTGGATGATTTCTCCCTACCTGAAAATTCCATTTAGTATCGGACGGGTAAACTGCTTTTCCAGTACATGGTGTGACATAGACTTCGATAACCCATTGAATGAATACCGCCATGATAGCGTTTCAGGACAAAGCATGCTTGGAGTCAATATTTGGAAACAACTATATGCCTTTTGCGAGGTTAAATACGAGGATTTTCAGGAACCTTTTGATGATGCCTTCGGATTAGGTTTTGGCCTTATGTGGCAGTGGTACTTTGAGAAGCCGATATCTGCGTCAAGATAGGGGTATTCCGGGGATGTCCATGAAATTATGGCTTTCTCATCAAAGAAGTCTCGTGAATGAATGAAGTTGGACGCAACATGCTGATATTGCAGAAATATGGCCTAACAATGGGATGAACTCAGATTTTAAAAGGATAGCGCTTTTTGAAACCGGTTATCCCCGGCGGGGCAACACTAAATAGAAAGGTGTAGGATATTCATTAATGAAAAACGACATTACGATTCTATTGGTTCCTGGTCTTGGCGGTTCAGGGCCTGATCACTGGCAAAGCATTTGGGAACAAAATATCCCGGGAAGCAGACGTGTATATTTTAAAGATTGGGATCAACCAAAAATTTCTGAATGGATGAGAAAATTTGATGAAACGGTTAGAGGGCATAAAAAAATAAACTATGCAAGATCGGTATTCAGGAGATGTGAATGATAGGGGACGTTCGTTCCGAGCGTTCTTGACGGGAAAGTAAAAGGGGGCCGTTCGTGCAGAGTGTGCGCAGAACTTGTTGATTAGGACCCAATCGTATATGTGTTGCAGGAAATGTTTTATGGTGATAAGAATCTAAGATAGATGCTATGGCTGAAAAGATTTTAGGCACGTTCGGAACGAACGTCCCCTATCTTCCTTTTGTTACTTTTTTACCAGCGCTCCGTTCCCAATCGAATGGGATCAAGCCCTGTGAAAGCGCTAACAGCTTTGAGCAGGACGTATGTTACGCTGTCGCTCCACACACGCTTTTCAAGCTGAGCGTTTGGCGATAATAAAATAAGGAAATATGAAGTCGAAATTTAATCCTCCCGTGCGGGACGGAAAACCTGTAAAATGCATTGCCTGTGGAAATCTGTTGCATCATAAAAGTGAACATTATTGCTCAAAAAAATGTGCCACAAAAATGGAATCCGAGAGTATTGGTGATGTCCCAGCATTTTTATCGAAGTGGAAGTTGCGAAAATATAAAGAATTTAAAGACCCGTTGTCTGTACTCAGAAAAAAGACGCGGCGCAAGACCAATGATTTATTAAAAAAAGGCATAATACAAAAGCAGCCATGTGTCCTTTGTGGCAAACATGATGTGATTGCGCATCATGAAGATTATTCAAGGCCCAACGATGTGATTTGGATCTGTGAGGAGCATCATACAAAGTATCATGATGGCAAAATAGGTCTTTTCAATAACAAACTATGGTGGAATCCCAAGCGGCTACTACCCAGAAGTATGCGTAATGGGAATATGCCAAGGAAATATCAAAAACTTAAATCGCAATTTAAAAAGAAATGAACTGTTGCGCCGAACCAGGCGCTGGAGATGGACTGGGCAAAGCCGTGCCGCTTTTGAAAGGCAGTATTTGACCGGTAGTTTTTATCTTTTACATAGTTTTTCGGTTATCGTTGCCCAGCCACTCAGCTTTTAGGCACAAAAGGGGAATTACGGAGGTAATCTACATGAGTAAATATTTTGTATGGTTTCTGGCCATTATCATTTTTGAGCATTTTGTTTTTATTGGGCATGGATGCGCTGAGGATCAGGCGAAACAGTTTTGGTGGTCTAACATTTCTTATCAATATGACACAGAAAGAGAATTTGTCACATTGACGCCTGAATTTGAAACCAACGATTTGCCATTTGACTTGGAGCTTTATGGATTAGTTGATTTTACGGGTGACCATGGTCACGATGAAACCAATCTGAAAAACCATTTCGGAAGCTTCGACCTATTCAAGCCTTTGAACACATTCGGTATTGCCGAAGACAACATTGCACTGCATATGTTTGATGTAGCCATGGAGTATATAACACAGACACTTTTGCGGATGATCGTTGTTATTTCGGTTTCCGTTGGCGTGGCACCAGAACTTATGGAGGTATAAGCAAATTTCTCAATAGAATGCATGCTACCTTTGATGTAACCATTTTTTTGGCTCGCACGGATGGTCGGCAAGGACATAACTGGTGGATGATTTCTCCCTACCTGAAAATTCCATTTAGTATCGGACGGGTAAACTGCTTTTCCAGTACATGGTGTGACATAGACTTCGATAACCCATTGAATGAATACCGCCATGATAGCGTTTCAGGACAAAGCATGCTTGGAGTCAATATTTGGAAACAACTATATGCCTTTTGCGAGGTTAAATACGAGGATTTTCAGGAACCTTTTGATGATGCCTTCGGATTAGGTTTTGGCCTTATGTGGCAGTGGTACTTTGAGAAGCCGATATCTGCGTCAAGATAGGGGTATTCCGGGGATGTCCATGAAATTATGGCTTTCTCATCAAAGAAGTCTCGTGAATGAATGAAGTTGGACGCAACATGCTGATATTGCAGAAATATGGCCTAACAATGGGATGAACTCAGATTTTAAAAGGATAGCGCTTTTTGAAACCGGTTATCCCCGGCGGGGCAACACTAAATAGAAAGGTGTAGGATATTCATTAATGAAAAACGACATTACGATTCTATTGGTTCCTGGTCTTGGCGGTTCAGGGCCTGATCACTGGCAAAGCATTTGGGAACAAAATATCCCGGGAAGCAGACGTGTATATTTTAAAGATTGGGATCAACCAAAAATTTCTGAATGGATGAGAAAATTTGATGAAACGGTTAGAGGGCATAAAAAAATAAACTATGCAAGATCGGTATTCAGGAGATGTGAATGATAGGGGACGTTCGTTCCGAGCGTTCTTGACGGGAAAGTAAAAGAGGGCCGTTCGTGCAGAGTGTGCGCAGGACTTGCTGATTAGGACCAAATCGCATATGTGTTGCAGGAAATGTTTCATGGTGATAAAAATCTAAGATAGATGCTATGGTTGAAAAGATTTTAGGCACGTTCGGAACGAACATCCCCTATCTCCCTTAGAATATCAGAAGATCTTGACTTCTTTATTTTGGAAGGGTTTGATGATCTTTCTTTTAAAATTGATTGTTAGCCGCCACTGACCCCTTTTCGAGACTTTCAAGCGCTTCCCAGCGAAGGTAGGCTGCTTTGATTTTATCTTCAACTTCAGTAAGATGTGCCTGAACCCTTGCGATTCCCTCTTTTCCTTTTTTGTAAAACATGGGACCAGACATGATCGCGTACAGTTCATTTTGCTCAGCTTCAAAGGTGTCGATCTTAAAGGGCAGCTCTTTAAGTTCCCGTTTTTCCATAAACCCTAACTTGCGCTCCTTCGGGCGCCTGATTTCAGCCCCGTGTTTATTGCAAGGTTTTTTTGCCGGCAAATGCTCCTGTTCGGGCTGTGGTCTTTGAATCAGCCAGTCATCATAACCACCGGCATATTCATTTATTTGTCCCTGGCCCTCAAAGACCAGGGCGCTTGTGACCACATTGTTCAAAAAAGCCCGGTCATGGCTTACAAGTAAAAGGGTTCCCTGGTACTCGAAAAGAAGTTTCTCTAAAAGCTCCAGCGTTTCCGCATCAAGGTCGTTAGTGGGCTCATCCAGCACAAGAACATTGGCCGGCCTTGTAAAAAGCGTTGCGAGAAGCAGCCTGTTTTTTTCTCCCCCGGAAAGAACATGCACCAGTGTACGGCATCTCTCCGGTGAGAAGAGAAAATCCTGAAGATAACTTATCACGTGACGCTTTTGGCCGTTAAAGATGATAAAATCGTTTCCTTCGCCAATATTCTCCTGAACGGTTTTGTGCGTATCAAGCTGCGCCCTGAGCTGGTCGAAATAGGCAACCTGAAGATGTGTGCCGTGACGAACACGCCCTTTGTGCGGAGAAATTTCTTTTAAAAGAATTTTTAACAGAGTTGTCTTGCCAACGCCGTTGGGGCCGATGATACCAATCTTGTCACCGCGCATGATTACAGTGGTAAAATCTCGGATGACAGGGGTTGCGCCATGCAGGAAACTGATATTCTTTGCTTCGACAACAAGCTTTCCTGTCCTTTCCGCCTCCTGAACCTGCATTATGACACTGCCGCTTTGCCTGCGTCGTGCCCGAAAAGCAGACCGCATTTTTTTCAGGGCTCTGACACGCCCTTCATTTCTAGTTCGACGGGCTTTGATGCCCTGCCTGATCCAGGTTTCTTCCTTTGAAAGTTTTTTGTCAAATACCCTGTTCCGGTTTTCTTCAGCTTCAAGAGCAGCATCTCTTCGTTTTAGATAGGTTTCATAATTACAATTATAAGAAACAAGGCCGCCCCTATCCAGCTCCATGATCCGGTTGGCGATCTTTTTCAGAAAAGCACGATCGTGGGTGATAAACAGCAGAGTTGTTACATTGCGCAGAATAAATTCCTCCATCCATATGATCGAGTCAATATCAAGATGGTTGGTCGGCTCGTCTAACAGAAGAATGTCCGGCTGCCTGGCAAGAGCACGGGCAAAAAGCGTTCGTCGTTTCATGCCCGCTGAAAGGTCTGCAAACTTTTTTTCAGGATCAAGCCGGGTTTTAGACAGAACGCTTTCAACCTGCCTTAAAAGTTCCCATCCGCCGCCGGAGTTCAACCTGTTTTGCAGTTCATCCCGCCTTTTTACAAGTTCGGGAGTATTTACAGTCTCAAGCTGTTTGCAGATTCTGTTGTGTACGGCCAGCGCCTTGCCCTCCGACCCCAAACCTTCGGCAACCGCATCAAAGATCGTGCCATCGAATCCCGTGGGCACATCCTGCTCCAGCACAGCCACGGTGGCTCCATGCTGACGCCATATATCACCGCTGTCAGGAAGAATTTCGCCGGCAAGGAGCTTTAGCATGGTGGACTTACCAACGCCGTTGCGACCCAGCAGGCAGACACGTTCCCCTTTTGCGATCTGAAATGTTATCTTTTCAAGCAGGAGTGGATCACCAAATCCCCAGCATACCTCCCGCATACCGATCAGCGCCATGAATCAGTTAATCTCCCGTGTCTTAAAAAATTCTATCTCCGGCCACTCTTCCATGCAGTAACCTAACTGCCATTCACTCGTTGTCAGAAAGGAGAGGCAGTCTTCAGCATCTCTTGCCATGTTGGCTATATTTTTTTTCTCAAATTCAGCCATTTTTTTGCGATCATCACATCCGACCCAGCGCGCAACATTAAAATTCACAGGTTCATATATGGCATCCACGCCATATTCTGCCTTGAGACGGGCCATGGTAACCTCAAACTGCAGGATACCGACCGCTCCAAGAATATAGTCTCTGTCTATAACAGGCCTGAAAACCTGGACAGCCCCCTCCTCTGCAAGCTGGATCAATCCTTTTTGAAGATGCTTGGCCTTTAACGGATTCTTCAGACGCACACGCCTGAAATGCTCAGGTGCAAAATTAGGAATCCCGCTGAATTTCAAAGGTTCTTTTTCGGTAAATGTATCGCCGATCTTTATGGTTCCGTGGTTATATATACCAATAATATCCCCGGGGAAAGCCTCCTCCACATTCTCCCTGTCCTGTGCCATGAAGATTGTCGCATTAGCAAAAGTTATTTCTTTTCCGATTCTGTGGTGGACAACTCTCATTCCTCTTTTAAATTTTCCTGAGCAGATCCTGACAAATGCAATCCTGTCCCGGTGTGCGGGGTTCATATTGGCCTGTATTTTAAAAGCAAAACCTGAAAACTCTTTTTCGTATGGCGAAACCTCACGGGAAACAGCCGGTCGCACATCTGGATGTGGGGCCAGTTCCACAAATGCATCCAGCATCTCTTTAACACCGAAATTATTAATGGCGCTTCCGAAAAAAACCGGGGTCTGGCTTCCTTTTAAAAAATCTTGGCGCTCAAACGGATCCACGGCGCCTTCAAGCAGCGCTATGTCTTCCCGCAATTCATTGGCCTGCTCCTTTAAAAGTTCGTTTAGAACAGGATCAGACAGATCATTAATGATAATCCCTTCCTGTCCAAGGGTTTCCTTGCCGGGTTCAAAAATATGCAGTTGTCTGTGAAAGAGATTATATACACCTTTAAAACGCTTGCCCATACCAATGGGCCAGGAAAGCGGCGTACATTCGATCTGCAGTTTATCCTCGATGTCATCAAGGATATCAATAGGCGCCATGCCTTCACGATCAAGCTTGTTTATGAATGTCATGATCGGGGTGTTGCGCATCCTGCAGACCTCCATGAGTTTTTCGGTCTGAGGTTCCACTCCCTTTGCGCTGTCAATTACCATCAGGGCGCTGTCAACGGCAGTCAACACCCTGTATGTATCTTCTGAAAAGTCCTGGTGGCCCGGTGTGTCAAGCAGATTAATCTCAAAATCCATGTAGTTAAATTTCATTACAGAAGTTGTAACTGAAATACCTCTTTCCTTTTCAATCGACATCCAGTCACTGGTAGCATGTCTGGCAGCTTTCCTTGCCTTAACAGCCCCGGCCTGCTGGATTGCTCCTCCAAAAAGGAGAAGCTTTTCCGTGAGCGTGGTTTTGCCTGCATCAGGATGACTGATAATTCCAAATGTTCGTCTCCGGTTAATCTCTTTTTGATTAAAATTAGTCATATATATTTCTTTGTTTATCCCTGAATAGCCTTATGAACCTGAACAGTTCGGCCGTCAAGTTTTACATTATTTAAAGAATTACGCACTCTGCTGGCTGCCTGTTTTTCAACTTCAAAAAATGAAAATTCTCTATTAAGACTAATTTCTCCGATCATGCCTGAGCCAATCCCTGATTTATCACAAATTAAGCGCACAATAGCGCCTTTATTAATTTTATCCAGCCTGCCCACATTAATAAAAAGTTTCTGGGTTTTTCTCGACTCAAGGCGTTTTTTTCTTTTTACATGTTTAGTTTTTGCTCTGGACTCATGCCTGTTTTTGGACTCAGACTTGGTTTTGGATTCAGACTTGGTTTTAGCTCTGGTTTTAGTATTTGCATTAATATCATCTGCATTATGATAATTTTGTAAAAACCGGTTAAATTCTGCTCCAATAAAACGTTTTATTAATTCTTTTTTGTCAAAATTTTCCAATGCACTGTAAACAGCAGGAAGATAGGCTTCTATTTCAGCTTGATTTACATCTGTATCAACAATTCTTTCCACAAGACCTGATAATTGTTTTTCACAAATAGCTTTGCCGTCAGGCACTTTATTAAATTCAAAACATATATTAAGCCTTTTTTCCAGCATACGAATACGGCGGATTTCTTTTGAATTGATAAGTGCAATTGAAAAACCTGATTTTCCTGCACGCGCTGTTCTTCCGCTTCTATGGGTATAAAGATCTACTTCATCTGGCAGATTATAATGAATTACATGGGTAATATCAACCACATCCAGACCTCTTGCTGCAACATCAGTTGCCACAAGAATTCTGACAGAACCCCGGCGGAACTTTCGCATCACAGAATCCCTTTGAGCCTGGGACAAATCACCGTGAAGCGCTTCAGCCTGATAACCATCCTGCATCAATAATTCAGATAGAGCCTGAGTATCTTTTCTGGTTCTGCAAAAAATTAAACCCAGAATATCAGGTGAAAAATCTATAATCCGCTTTAATCCCAGATATTTATTTTTTTGTTGAATTGTATGGCATATATGCTTGATATTTTTCGGGCCCTGGCGTTTGCCGCCTACCTGCACTTCTACCGGATCAGTAAGATAATTGCGGGCAATAGCAGCAACTCCCTTGGGCATGGTTGCAGAAAAAAGCCATGTTTTTCTATGATCCGGCATTTTTTTTAAGATATTATCAATATCTTCTTGAAATCCCATATTAAGCATTTCATCAGCTTCATCTAAAATTGTATATGAAACCTTTGACAGATTGGCAGCCTTGCGCTTAATCATATCAATAAGCCTGCCTGGAGTAGCTACAATAATCTGAGGTTTGCTCTTAAGCTGTTTAATCTGGGTTAAAATGCCGGCTCCGCCATATATTGCAACAATTTTAATTTTGTTCATATATCTGGCAAATTGTTTTAGATCGTCTGTAATTTGAAGACATAATTCACGGGTTGGGCATATCACGATTCCCTGAGTATGGGATTTATTTGAATCAATCAGTTGAATAAGAGGCAGGCCAAAGGCCCCGGTTTTTCCGGTTCCTGTCTGGGCAAGTCCTACAAAATCTTTTTCACCTGAAAGAAGTACAGGCATTGCTTTTTGCTGAATTGGCATAGGAGACTGAAATCCCAGACTCTCAGTTGCTTTAACCAGTTCATCCCTAAGTCCTATTAGTTTAAAACTCATTAAGTTCATTCCCTCGAGCCAATTTCAAAACGTCCCATTTTGTCCAATCTCTGCGTCAGTCTCAAATTTTAATCCTCAAAATACGGTAGTGTATTCCTGTGGTTAAAATTTTCGCCTTCCTTGACCTTGAACAAACTGAAACGTTTTGAAACCGGCTCCCTCAAAAAAATATTCGGAAGCAGGTAAATTTACTGCTCCCGAATGTTATTATACATAAAAAAAGCTGTTCAGACAAATCTGAACAGCTTTCAGACCAGTTTTATACCTAAGTTGAGCGATTTATTGCGAAGATATGTGCCGAGATCTTGATGCATAAGGGTTTGCGAAAACCACAGGCATACCCGTGGATATGTCGAGGATTTTCGCGAATCCTTGATGCGCAAGAGATTGGTGCAGATCGAGTAAAAAATCGCTCAATTTAGGTATAATATAATAACCATATGAATAACAATTATCAACCTTTTTATCGTAATTTAACAAAATTCGTATCCTCTTTAAATATATAACGCCCTTTACATTTCCATATTTACAGTTTTAGGCTTAAGGATCGATGAGATTGTAGCCCTTTTGTTGTACTATTGTCTCTCCTCGCTTTACCGACTGACTCACTCCTGCCAATGAGAGATTCAAGCGCCTTGCTATTTGAGCCATACCAATACCAAGGTCTCTTACCGCCTAATAGCACAACAGGCTTTTTGCCTTAACGCGCAAAAGAATCATAATTTCAAATCTGTAAATGTAAAGGGATATCCCAAAGTTCCGCTATAAAAACGGAACGTATGGAAAGAATATTTTTTGCATCGGCGTCTTGACATTTTGTTATACTTTAATAGTATATTGAGTATAACTTAATTGCAATGGAGAGAAAGAATGAGCGCAACTTCAAAAGAAGCTGTAAAAAGGAAAGTCTTTCCTAAGGGGCAGATTGTCATTCCTGTTGCTTTAAGGAGAAAATACAGCATTGAGATTGGAGATCATGTTGGTGTGATTCCCCGGTCTGACGGCATCTTA
>JAYENE010000319.1:0-2698 GCA_034721935.1 Thermodesulfobacteriota bacterium | reverse complement strand
GATTTGTACCCGCCCGTCTCGCTTTAAGGCGAAGCCGATGGCGGGCAGGTACAAATCCGTCATATGCCAGGAAGATCGCTATTTTCAGGAATTGGTCCGGTATATTCATTTTTACCCTGTTAAATTTCCCGGAGGGAACCCTATTTAACAGGGTGAATCCTTTGAGGGCGAAGATAGTAACAGATCTAAAGGAACTGGATCGCTATTCTTATTGCGGACATAGCGCTTTGATGAGAAAGAAAAAAAGACAGTGGCAGAATATTGAATATGTTTTGGGATTTTTTGGCAAGAGGATCCGTGAAGCTCGAAAAGAATATCGATTGTATGTTGAAAAGGGAATTCCCATGGGAAGGCGTCCTGAGCTGGTAGGCGGTGGTTTGATCAGGAGTCTTGGGCTGCCCTTTACCCATAAGTTATCTCTCCATTAGTAATTAACAGTTATCAATTGATTATTAACTATTATTATTGGCTTTTGGGGCATAAATATAAAAACATACAACAAATAATCAATTGTTAATAACTAATTGTTAATTAAGGATAAAAATATGTCTCAACACTTATGGGTAAAGGGCAGGCATTGGGGGATGGGATGAAGTCAAAAAGATGAGGCTTGCCGGACAGGATCGTATAAAGAGCGATCAACGGATATTGGGAGAAAGCGATTTTGTAATGGATGTGCTTTCTGAGGCAAATGAGAATTTTTCCCGGAAATATCGACTGAAAAGCCGCGGCATTAATTTTGAAAAGGTTGCTGAGAGAATTTCTTCACTATTTAATCTGGAGAAGGATTATATAACCGGAAGAGGATGGGAAAAGGACAGAGATCGGAAGTCGGAAGTCGGATGTCAGAAGGGCAAGGGCAAATGGCGGATTTGTCAAAAAGACTTGACATGACACTTGCTGCGGTGAGCTACGCAGTAAAAAGAGGCGAGAAGATAGCGAAAGAAGCAGGTTGCCATCTAAACGATTGAGTTGTTTGAGTATTTAAGGACGCCCCAAGGGTCCGTGTTGACCGATGACGGCGGTACGGCTTTGCTAAATAAGGATAGAAAGTTTAATAAATTGGCGTCAAGAAAGTGGTGGAAAGGGGAATATAGTTAAAAAAGCAGGGACTTCTTGATGAATAAAGTGACAGTGTGCCAACGCCCCCTATAACGTCCCCTGCGCAGAAAAAAATATGTTGAAGATGAGCTAATATAGAGGATTATATTATGGGTGTAATAAAGATCGAAGATGTACAAAATAAAATCGTGGAAATTCAGGGGCAGAACGTTCTTCTGGATAGTGATGTCGCTGAACTTTATGAAGTAGAAACAAAAAGAATTAACGAAGCGGTGAGAAATAATTCCGATAAATTTCCTTATGGGTATATTGTTGAACTGACTAAAAATGAATGGGATTTATTGAAGTCGAAAATTTCGACTTCAAAGAAAGGTGGGAAGGTTAAGACTCCAAAAGCCTTCCCCGAAAAGGGTTTGTACATGCTGGCTACCATCCTCAAAAGCCCACAAGCGGTTCAGGCTGCCTTGGCGATAATTGAGACCTTTTCCAAAATGCGAAAACTGACTCGTAATATCAAGACCCTTTCAAACGTCAAGGATAAACGCGAGCAACAAGCCCTGATGCGGAAAAGTGGAGAGATTATCGCTGAGATCCTTGATGACGACCTGCAAACAACCGACACAGAAACATCGATAGAACTGAACTTCGCCGTTTTGAAGTTTAAGCACACGATAAAAAAGAAAAATAAATGAGAAACGCATAAAATCATGGACGTCCCCCTGGAGACACTGTAGCGGTGATTTCAAATTTATAAACAAATGAATCACTGAGATCATTTGAGCCATCCGTTCTCTGGATTAAATTACGTTCCATTAGCGAGCGAAGTAAATATCTGAACTCTTCCTCACTACCCGCCCAGGCTAAGGGATAATCGAGCCTTGATATGACTTCCAAAGATTGACCCGGAAAACGTGTTTGTTTTTCAAAGGCTCGAAGAAGAATAAGTTGTTTTTCGGATACTTTATAATTCGGAAGTGCTAATTCAACTTCATCAAGTGTATTAGAATTGATTTCTGGAACTTCTGCGCCGGATTCTGTGCGCTCTCTTATCCAAGCTGTGAGTTTCTGTCCAAGATTCTTCCTTTTTGCCATAAAAGCAGCAGTTCTTGTAATAGTAAATTTTCCGCAACGGGCACATTCGAGAGAAAGGCGTTCGCCATAGTCCGAAACTCTGACGTCTTGTTTATCAAGTTTGCAAATTGGACAATTTTTTTCCGTTGGAGTTGTCATCAAATTATCCTCTGAAACCTAACGCAGAAGTCAGGGGCAGACAGGGCTTTCCACTGACTTTATAAAAAATGATAAATTTCAATTTTGCAACAATATGCCAAAGCGGCTCGACCCTGGCTGTCACCTGAACTGACAGGTTAGAGCGAATTGAGATCATCAAGCAGTTGGATAGTGTCATCTCGCGCACCAAGATTGAATACATGAGAACTCCTGTCCCAAGCATGACTCAATTCGTTCAAAAGTTTCTTGGTACCATCGACAAGATCCCGTAATTCATTTGGGGTCACTGCTGCTTCCTTGAAGACCCCCTCGACAGTATGAGCAGTGGACCGATGCCCAAAAGCTTTGTTTCGGAGAATATTCACCTTAACCCAAAGTGGCTTCATTTCCTGATACAGTTTATTTA
>JAYENE010000318.1:0-11549 GCA_034721935.1 Thermodesulfobacteriota bacterium | reverse complement strand
TTTTTAATTCAGTTTACTGTATCACAATATTTTAAAATAACATCCAAAAAATCTTGTCCGTATTTTTCTATTTTAGCCGGCCCGATTCCGTGTACCTGGAGAAGTTCAGCCATGCTTTTTGGCGCAGATGCTGCCATCTCTTTCAGAGTCCGGTTTGATGCTATTAGAAACAATGGGATTCCTTCTTCCGTCCCGAATTCTTCTCTTTTTTGACGCAACAGTTCATAGAGCTCTGGAGAAAAATCTGTGGGTACATCTGCAAAGGTTCTGGCCGGTTTCTTAATTTCCGGCAGATTCACAAATGCCTTCTCCTTTTTTTTCATCACCTCAATTCCTTTTTTACTAAGGGCTATAGTCGGGTAAAGATGGTCTCCCTGGCGGACAAAACATCCCTGCCGATCTAACTGGTTAATAAGATCAAGAACCTCTTCCTGGGTGAAATTAGACAGCAAGCCATATGTAGAAAGGCGATTCATTCCCTGTGAGGTTATCCATTGCCTTGCAGCCCCGGTAAGGACCTGGGCCACACGTGTCCGGCCAAACCGGCCCTGCATACGCGCCGCGCAGCTCAATATTTTAAGGATTGATGTTTTCTCCTCTTCTTTGTTTGTATCTGTCCTTTTCAGCTTTCTTTGAATGCAGTTGTCGCAGGAGCCGCACTGGTCTGTGCCACTATCGTCGCCAAAATATGAGAGGAGAAAATCCCATCTGCACCCTCCAAAATAAGCGTAAGCTGCCACCTCTTTGAGTTTTTTCAGATCATTCTGTTTTCTTTTCTCAAGAAGTTCAAAATCTATTTTCAACTCCTCAAAGGCCGCCTGGGGCCGCACTATCTTGAGGTCGCGGCCCCTTGTCGGGGGTATATATGTGATCAATCCATCTTCCGAAAGCGATCTAAGACCTCTAAGAAGCGCTGGTCTTTCAAGACCTGCGGCCTTTGTCAGTGTGTTAATTGAAACTTTTTTTCCTTTAGATTCCGCGATTTTTGTCACAACATTAAATATCTTCTTTTGGACAGGTCCCCTTGGGCTCCCTGGGCCGGCCGCAACAAAGCAAAGCCGCATCCCGGAATACAACCTTTCCAGGAAACCGGCCCGTTCCAGCATTTTTATGATGATTCCTGCCTGTCCCGCGCTCTGGACCGAGCTGATCATTTCACAAATTTCATTATTCCCAACACCAAGATAATCCTTTCCGGTATTCTTTAAGAAATCAAAAACATTCAGGACGGCTTCCGGCAAAGGATAGTTCATATCAATAAAGAATTCCTGAATATAGTTATCTCCCATGGAAAAAAGAAGCGTGCATATTGACTTTTCCCCATCTCTTCCTGCTCTTCCTATCTCCTGATAATACGATTCTATAGAGCCGGGAAACTGATGGTGAATGACCTGGCGTATGTTTAATTTATCAATTCCCATCCCAAAAGCATTAGTTGCCACAATTATTTCAGAGCGTCCTGTCATAAATCGTTCCTGCACACGATTTCGCGTTTCATCGTCCATGCCTGCATGGTATCCTGACACAGGATGCCCTTGATCTTTCAACAGGGTTGCCACTTCATCCACAGCTTTTCTCGTGGCGCAATATACAATCGCGGGAAGTTTTTCTTTTGCAAGCGCGGACACAAGAGCGTTTTCCTTCTCCTTTTTATTTGCGCAGTGAACTACTTTCAATTGCAGGTTGCTGCGATAAAATCCTGTTACAAACTGTCGACAATTCTTAAGCTGAAGGCAGGAGATGATATCTAATATGACCGATTCGGTGGCAGTAGCAGTGGCGGCAAGGATCTGATATTGTCCTATGCGTTGCAGGGTTCCTCCTAACCGCAGGTAATCCGGACGAAAATCGTGTCCCCACTGGGAGATACAATGGGCTTCATCTATCGCTACAAAACTGATTCTGGAAACAGAAAGAGAGCGCAAAAACTCTTTTTGACGAAACCGTTCAGGAGCAACATATAAAAGTTTTAAGTCTCCTGCTTCAAGTTTTTGAAGCACCTGTTTTTGCTGTGCCCAGGAAATGGTGGAATTGATGAATGATGCTGCAATCCCTCTTTTTTGAAGAACATCTACCTGATCTTTCATTAAAGCAATAAGGGGAGAAACAACGAGGGCTGTTCCCTCACGGATTAAGGCAGGAAGCTGGTAGCAAAGCGATTTTCCTCCTCCGGTGGGCATGACCACAAGAGCATCTCTTCCTTCCAGCATTGTTCTGACCACTTCTTCCTGGCCCGGCCAAAACGAGGAAAGGCTAAAATATTTTTTAAGCGCGCTTGATAAGTCCATAAGAGGGTCACTCCTGCTTAAGTTTTTCCCAAAAGGCTAAATTTTTGAAAAATCGGCAAACAATCTAAATAGTTTTTCAATCTGTGTCAACAGTGAAAGCCTGTTGTTTCGTATGTTCGAATCTTTCGCCATTACCAGCGCCCCGTCAAAAAAAGCATCAACAGAATCACGCAATGAAGCTATATCAAAAAGGGCCTGTTCAAACAATCCCTTGTCAAGATCATCCAATACCTTTTCCTTAATTTTTTTATAATCAGCAAACAAAACAGCCTCGCATTCATGCTCAAACAGATTCTCATCAACCTTGTTTGTTTCAAAATGACCGGCTTTTTTTATTATATTGACAACCCGCTTAAAAGCAATTGTTAGAGGTTCAAAATCCGGCTTGGCTTTAAGTTTTTCCAGAGCACGGGCTCTGTTCCAGATATCAGGCACATGATCTACGGAAACAGAAACAATGGCTGCTATAACATTTTTTGAAAATCCTTGCTCAGACAAAAGATTGGCAATCCGATTTTGCAAAAACAGATAAACACTGTCAGAAATCTTTTTAATTTCGTCGGCATTTCGTTCGCTAAGCAGTGTTACGCTCTTTTCAATCAGCCTGCTCAATTGAAATGAAAAATTCTTATCAAGCATTATCTGAACAACGCCTATTCCCTGCCTCCGAAGAGCGTATGGATCTGAAGCGCCGGTAGGAATCAGCCCTGTGATAAAACAACTGCAAATAGAATCGATCTTATCGGCAATGGCAAGAATTGCGCCTGTTTCTGTTTCAGGAAGCTGCCCACCGGAATATACCGGCCAATAATATTCTTCTATCGCAGATGATACCACATCCGGTTCTCCGGCAGCAGCGGCATAAACTCTTCCCATCACACCTTGCAGCTTTGGAAACTCATCAACAACCTGGCTGACAAGATCGGCCTTGCACAAATAGGCTGCTCTCAATGCCTTTTTCTTAAGATCTGAATCAAAATTTGCGACCTCTGACAGATACCCGGTAAGATTTTGAACCCTTATTACTTTATCATACACGGTCCCAAGCCCGGCCTGAAAAAGAACCCCTTTTAATTTTTCCACCAAATCCTCAAAGGATTTTTTTATATCGCCCCTGTAAAAGAATTGAGCATCTTTAAGCCTGGCCCTGAGCACCCTTTCGTGCCCCTTTGCAACCAGCGACATATCCCTGGCCAGTGTATTGTTCACCGCAATAAAACCTGGCATTAGATTGTTTTCTTTATCAATTACGGCAAAATATTTCTGGTGTTCCCGCATGGCTGTAATCAATACCTCACTGGGAAGCTCAAGAAATTCTTTATCAAAACTACCTGCCACAACAGCCGGATATTCAACAAGGTTAGTTACAATATCAACAAGGTCATCATCTTGCAGAACCCTGCCCCCGCAATCGCCGGCTGCTTTATCAATGCAGTGTGCAATCTGTTTTTTCCTTTCTTTTGGATCAATTAGCACATAGTTGGAACGCAGGATTTCAATGTAGTCATCTGGTTTAGAAAGCCTGATCCTGCCTGGGCTCATAAAGCTGTGCCCAAAAATATATCTGCCGCTTTTTACATTGCCCAAAACAAACGGGATAGCTTTATTTCCTAAGAGTGCAAAAATCGAATGTATCGGTCTTGCAAACTCAATGGACAGATCCGCCCATTTCATTTTTTTGGGAAATGGAATTGACAAAATCACATCAGGTAAAATGCTTTTAAGAAGCGTCCTTGCGGCAAGGCCTTTCTCTGTTTTTTTTGCGCATAAATACCGGCCCTTTTTTGTATTCTTGATTGTTAAACTATTAACAGAAATCCCGAATTTCTCGGCAAATTTTTTCGCAGCCAGAGTTGGCCTGTTGTCTTCATCAAAAGCAATTTTTTCAGGAGGCCCTGTAATCTCAGTTACCAGGCGCTTCTGCCTGTCAGCAACATCCGCGACTTCCACTGCAAGCCTTCTCGGCGTTCCAAAAGTCCTAACTTTGCCATGTTCAATACGCGCATCGTCCATGCTTTGTAAAATCAGCGATGAAAGGCCCTTCAGAGCGGGCTTAATATAACCGGCAGGGATTTCCTCTGTGCCTATTTCAAGCAATAGATTGTGTCTAATAGACATCTATTTCCTCCTAAAAAAATAAATCAACAAATCAACCCTGATAAAAATGGGGTATGCTCATAAAACAATAAATTATGTCAGAAATCAGAAAAAACGTAAAGAAGATATTCAGCAAAGCGGACTTTTATCAGACTACCCTTCTGCAATTATGATTTTTGTCATAATGACACCATCACACGACACCACACGATATGGAACAATAATCCTTGACTTGTTCCTTTATATCGGTATAATTAACTTGAGATTATACCTATAGAAGGGAAAATATGGAAAAAGATGAAATTGTCAGGTTTATAGCTGAATGGCAGAACCGCATATTGAGAATACAGGGAATTGACAGAGAGTACCTTCATGCCTTACAGGAGACTATCGGTTCAAGGCCCATAAAAATAATTACCGGCTTCAGGAGGTCGGGGAAATCTTTTCTTGTCCAGCTCGCTGCCCGGAAATTGATAGAAAACAACACGTTTTCTGTTTCGAATATTCTTTATCTCAATTTTGAGGATTTTCGTCTTGCCGGGATTAATACGCCTGAGAGGCTTGATGTTCTTTACAGGACATTTCGAACTGAAATAGCGGATGAAAAGAAGAAATTATTGATATTTGACGAAATTCAAAATGTCAATAACTGGGATCGTTTTATACGGACGATATATGAAACAGACCGCGATGTTGAAATTATTCTGACCGGCTCCAATTCCCGCCTTCTTTCAGCAGAAATAGGGAGTAATCTTGCAGGACGATTCATAGAATTTTCCATTCTTCCCTTTAATTTTAAAGAATACTTGAGATACAGAGGCATTAAAGTCGCCAATACCACGGAATTTTTCAGAAATCAGGAAATAATTCATAATCACTTCAGCCAATACGTGAAATTCGGCGGTCTTCCTGAAGTTCTGTCCATCAACAGTGAAACCGCGCGTTTTTCTTATATCGAAGGGGTTATCAGCAAAGTCATACTGGACGATATAATTAAACGGTTTAATATAAAACATACAACCGCAGTGGAAAAAACGCTTTTTTATCTTTTTTCCGCAATAGGAAATATTATTTCGTTCAGTAGAATATCAAACTATCTGAAACAGCTTGGCATCAATATAAAAAAAGAAACGCTTATAAAATATGTGCAATATATGCTTACTACTTTTGCCATTTATGAAACAAACAAATTCGATTGGAAGCTTGGAAAATTATTTGGGACCACACGAAAATATTATGCCGTGGATACAGGTCTGGTCAATCTGTGCCATGGAACCACAAGTAATTATTCAAAACAGCTTGAAAACATCGTATTTCTCAAACTTAAAAAGGATCGAAGGCATACGTATTTTGGGGCGCTCTCATCAGGAAAGGAAATAGATTTTATCACGCAAACTGTGGATGGAAAATTCGAAAAATATCAGGTTACGCAAACTCTCCACAAAAACAATTATGATCGGGAAATGTGCTCTTTTCAATTACAAAACACCCCTCTTAAGTATGGAAAGAATATACTTTTGACACTTGATGAAAGTGAAGAAGAAATAGACTACAAAAACACAAAAATATTTAAAAAGAATTTAATAAGATGGCTCCTTGAACTGTAGAATCGGTCATTTTCCGGCAGATAATCGTAAAAATCATGGACAAGATCCATTTCCGAAAAGGATGTGATCAAACGAGTAAAGAAGATCTACGGCGTTATTACTGAGGTCATGGGCATTACAATACAGAGCGGCATGGCGGAGATCGAATTCCGGGATGCGACGCCGGAAAAATTCAAGTCCGCTATGAAGTCGTTAAAAAAGGGTATTGAAGAGGCCTGACAGGGCCGTTTCTACAGCGGAGAGAAATCTTCTCACTTTTTTCGGTAGAGGACAATCGGCCAAAAATATAGACCCCATGACTTGACTAAGGGCTAAAACTTTAAAAGTTGAGAGTGTCCCTGTATTCCTACCAGATTCCCCTTGAGTTTTTGGCTGGAATCAGACATATTGTTACCACTTGAAAACAAGTGAGGACTTTTTGTCTGGAGCTGAAAATGAAAAAACGACCTGAAGAAATTTTCCGCAAGCACGGTGACCGGCTTCGAATGAGCGAGGCCATCAAACACGGCATCACACGCTATATGCTCTATTCGCTGAGGGATAAGGGCGTCATCGAACAAGTGAGCAGAGGTATCTATCGGCTGGTAGAACTGCCTCCGATCAGCAACCCCGATCTGGTTACGGTGAGCCTTCGCTTTCCGAACGTCGTCATCTGTCTTGTCTCTGCACTGGCTTATCATGACATCACGACTCAGATTCCGCATGATGTTTCCGTGGCGGCACCAAGGGACTCACGGATGCCTTCACTCGACTATCCTCCCATCCATGCCCACAGATTCTCGAATGAAGCATACAAATCCGGCATCGAGAAGCATCGGATTGATGGAGTGTACGTCAAAGTCTACAGCCCCGAGAAAACCCTGGCCGACTGCTTCAAGTTTCGCAATAAGATCGGAATGGACGTGGCGCTGGAAGCACTGAAACTCTACAAGACACGAATGAAGTTCGACCTCGGCGAACTGCTCAAATACGCCAAGATCTGCCGGGTCGAAAAGGTGATGCGGCCATACCTGGAAGCGACGGTATGAAGTATCACAGAAACATCCCCGCATCCGTCCGGCAACGTATCCTCAACCGCGCCAAGAGCGACCGACGGCCATTCAACGAGTTGCTTCAACCTAAGTTGAGCGATTTATTGCGAAGATATGTGCCGAGATCTTGATGCATAAGGGTTTGCGAAAACCACAGGCATACCCGTGGATATGTCGAGGATTTTCGCAAACCCTTGATGCGCAAGAGATTGGTGCAGATCGAGTAAAAAATCGCTCAATTTAGGTTCAATACTATGCCATGGAGCGATTCCTCTACCGGCTATCCCAATCCGCTCACGCCGACCGATTCATTCTCAAAGGAGCTTTGATGCTGAGAGTCTGGCGTTCGCCGGAACTTCGTCCGACCATGGACATCGACATGCCGGGAAGAACGAGTAACAAGGAAGCCGACATCATCGCACAGATCCGGGACATCTTGTCCATGGACGTGGAAGCGGACGGACTTGCCTTCGATGCTAAGGGTTCGGCAAAAAATAAGTTCGCAATTTCAGGTGTTGAGGCGCTCGGCTGACAAGGCGCGAAAAAGCATGAATATCAAGCATATTCAGAATTTTCGCAACGCAGTCAGGCGGGATGCATCGGCGTCTGAAATGTGAAGTTATTTTTTGTCGAGCCCTAATTCCATTCAGACCGAGCGGATCACCGAAGACGCTGATTATGAGGGGATCAGGATTCGGTTCCGGGGGCACACTGGACTCTGCGAAGATCAACATACAGGTCGATATCGGCTTCGGCGACGTCGTGTATCCCGAGCCTGAAGAATCGGAGCTACCGACCATGCTGGATTCACCTGCGCCACGACTGCTCTGCTACAGCAGGGAGAGTTCTATAGCGGAAAAGTTCGAAGCCATGGTCAAACTGGGTGTGTTGAACAGCCGGATGAAGGATTTCTACGACATCTGGTGGTTGTCCCGGCAATTCGATTTCGATGGAGCCACGCTGGCCGAGGCCATTCGTCTGACCTTTGAAAGGCGGGGCACAGCGCTGCCCACGGAAATCGAGGCTTTCACGAAACCTTTTATCGATGCGAAACAAATCCAGTGGACGACGTTCTGCAAAAGACTCCAACAGGATCACGTTCCCGTTTCATTCAGGGAAGTCACGACTGCGGTAGATGGATTTCTCGCGCCAGTTGTCGCGGCCATTTCCTCCGGCAAACCAAATCCCACAAACTGGATCGCATCCGGCCCATGGTCCTGAGCCGATGGACTCCCATCAAGAAGAGCGCCCTCAATCATTTTTCACCCGCACAACCAACATCAAAGGTTTGAAAGGCTCTCCTGTTCATCAGGAAGCAAAGAATTTGTACAGGGAGTTCAGCACGACCCTGGACGTTCAAAAACAGGGTCCTGCTTGCTCTACCCATACTAATTTTGCTAAATGACAGTAGCTTAATTGTCAAACATTAATTCACAATTCAAGCTTTGACACCGAGCCCCACATGGACGTCCCGCAGACCCCCTCCAAACCTGAGCATCCCCGCTTTGTGGGCAGGATGTTCAGGTTATGATTTTCATAAAATGAGAAACGCATATTTTCATGGGCGTCCCCCTGTATGGCCTCTACAATTTACAAAATGGAAGAATTTGTAGTTTGTAGGGTGGATTAAGCGTAGCGAATCCACCAAAATTGATCCAACAATCGAAAAAAAATATCTGCTATGGGAAATTATCGTCACGTTACCACGAAATTTAAACAGGATACGATTATTCATTATGTCTTTTCAGCGGCATAAATTGTCAGTAATAATTCGGATTCGTCGATGAGCTGATAAACCGGTGTTTTGCCGGAAAGTTTTATGCTTTCGTTTAAGATTATCGGAACTCCATCTCCGCGCTTTTCCATATAAAAACCTCGCTCCACATTGCCAATCGTTTCCGCGATAGGACTCTCGGCAAGCAAGCTTGTAATCAGTTCGTTCCGTGTAGCCTGCCGCAGGGCTATATTGTCAACGGTAACAGTATTAGGCAGTGACCCTGGTGAATATATTTCAAGCCGATCATCAAACATGAAGAAGCGAATTTTGGAACCTGACACAGAGTAATCGCGATGAGCCACGGCATTTACTATAGCTTCAAAGACTGCTCTTTCGCTGAATTGAGGCACTTCAACACGATGCAATTTCTTTGTTGCCGTTACTACCTGATTTCTCATCAGAAATGCCATTGCCTGTTTAATCTGCTGATCCAGAGTTCCTCGAATTCTTTGGGCATCAATCTGGTAATTGGAATCCTGCATTGTGCCTCGATAGCGTACAGCTTCGATAAAAGCATTGGGCAGGAAACGTTCTGGATGTTCACAGCAAAACAGTACGCCGGCTACAGATGCACGAACAACACCGCTTTCCTCTTTGGACAATAGATTTCGTTTCAATAAGACAATTTCTGAAGGTTCTTGGGACCGGGCTGTAAATCTGCGCCAGAATTTTTCGGATAAATCGTTCATGCTTGATTGAGGAACCGGTTGCTCTTCAAATCGAATCAGTCGGACCTGACTGCGTTGTTGAAACAGACGAGCGAGATAATCCGGTTTCATTTCACGTTTAGAGCTCCCCAAACGGTAGAAATACCCACGGGGGCTTTTGTGAACAAAAAGGCTGCGCGGTATATCCACTTTGATGATTGGCTTCTCGATCCCTCGAGAATTGGGCAACATCATACGAACAATCCTTAAATTGAGTGGAGGATCAATCGAATCACTACAGATCTCGCGTACCAATGTTTCGATAATATCCAGTTTATCCAAAGGAATACCTTCTACCTCCTTGGTCTTATCATCGACCCCTAACAAAAGCACCCCGTCGAAGGAGTTGCCAAATGCCGTCAGTTCATCCGCAAGATCATCACGCTTCGGCCCTGCAATCTTGGCCCCACGGAATCTGACCGCCTTGAGTTCAAGGATGCTATCCTCTCCAAGCCGGATCTTACCAATCAATTCTTTTTGGCTGTCAAACATGCTTACCTCCTTCCCCAATCCGTTTATAACGAAAGTCGAATGCCTCTTTTCCACGCTCCCGTTAACGGCATATTTTATGAGGATATATCTTTTCCTTAGCTATCTTTTCCAACATAGCTGATGGCAGTGTAAAAAATATAATATCATGTAATATTTTAGCCTTATGCAACAAATTATCTGCAATCGAGCTTCAAGTGTGATTAAATTTAAAACAGGAAACTGTTTGAATGTATTAGAAATCGTTAAGAAAGAACCTGATACGATATTGTTATTTATAAAAGATCGTCTTACTTGTCACAATTATTATTTTTATTATGGCCTGTTCTTTCTTTACGATTTCTTATATGTAAGTTTTTCCTGGTTTAAATTTAATTATACTTGAAGCGGTCATCTTTTCAAAAAGCTAAAATGTTACAATATCATCAATATATCAAGCCGACAACTAATTTACAAATGGACGTAAGTCCCCCTAATTTTCAATAAACTCTGGTAACCGTTCACGGGTTCAAGGTTCACTGAAAACGGTTCAGAGGTTGTCAACCCTGAACTCTGAACGGTGAACTTTTGAACCTGTGAACGGTTACCATTTTTTATATCCCTTGCGGTTCCAAGACTTGTCAAACAGGGTCTCTTTGTCTTTATATTTCCTGGAATATCCGGTTCGATTATTCACTTTATCATAATGGCTGCCGGTATCATCATTGTCCCATTCAGTATGCCCGATCCGGTTCTGATCTATGTCATAATGAGTGTCTTTGTTTTTATAAGATATGGTATATCCGATCCGGTTCCACGAGCTGTCATAATGGGTCTGCCTGTTGCTGTCTATTACAGTATATCCGGTTATATTATGATGCTCATCATAATGCTTTATAATATGGGTGCGGCTCTTTTAAAACGACTTTAGCCTCAAAGAAATCAGTATGTTATCGAATGATGAATTCAAAAAAATCAAAGATAAGTTAACCATATGCAAGCGACTAAAGGATAAGTGCCCATTATCGCACGTAAACTGGGTAAAAAATAGGCAGGAAAAGGAACAGTCGTTAATATTGACTTCAAGAGCATTATTCGCTTAACATGTTGATTCTAAAGTTATTACTACGAATCTGCTTGCGTGGTTCTAAAAGAGCCGCACCCATATCAAATGGCAGAATTCCTTCCTTCGACATTCATTATTCCCTGTTCGACATTCGATATTCAAAAAAGCTACACATTTAATGTCTTATATCTTATCACTTTTTTTGTATTGCACCCCAACAACCTCTGGCGATATTCGGAATTACAGCCGTAGGGGCGGGTTTATCCTGCCAGAATTGACTCGGCAGGCGGCGTAAAGCCGCCCCTACGAGAGATTTCTCATCACACGACCAACTAATTGACAAAACTTCGGTAGATGCTATTGCCCGAATTTATTGAGAAGTTACAGATTCATTTTTTAACCTACTGAAACTATTATTATTTTAAAATATGTATTATTTGTTTTGAGATATAGCCCATATATGCAGCGCCAACAAATACGTAACTTCTCAATAACTCAGGGTAAGATG
>JAYENE010000317.1:0-2711 GCA_034721935.1 Thermodesulfobacteriota bacterium | reverse complement strand
GAATGAAGATTTATCCAGTTAAATTCCGAAGGACTTATTTAACCGGGACCTGACCCCTATGTCTTTCCTTATCGCATTTGATATAATAAAAACTTGTATTTTTAAGGTGTTGCACATACAACTGATTTTGGAAAATTAAATGAGGTGAATACATGAAAAAGATTGAGGGTGAAAAGAAAAGGCTTAGGCCAAAGCAACCTATGCCGGAATTCCTTGAAAAACGGATACTGGTTGCTATGGATAGATGCAAAAAGGTTGTTGATACCATGAAATCAAATCGGCAGGTGGAGCCAAAAAAACTCCACCAGCCTTTTGATTTGTAAGGAGACTCATGTCGGCGCCCTATTCTATCGTTACATACAGCCATGAGAATTTAAGGGGTATTTTGGGCCAAGCCTCGAAGGTTGATGATACAACCCTGAATGAAAAATTGCATCTTGTCTATTTTAAAGAATACTTTGCAGCCCTTAAGACAAGCACAATTGTCATTGAAGAAGATTATGTTGATCGCGATTTTCTTGAAGATTACGCGGGCTACTACGTGCGCTGTTTCACCAAATACCGGCGTAAGTGCCGACGACTGCACTTTTTCTCCGTTCCTTTCACCTGTGATGATTTTGAAGCATTCCTTGCCGGACATTCATCTCAGATTGATGAATACATACTAAATCATGCCTACCTTGGTTTTGTGGTCGTTAAACCTCTTCCACAAACCATTGTCGGTCGAACATGCCTCAAAACATACGGCGATGATGGCGGTCGCCGTCATTATTCTTCAACACAGCTCGTAACTGCGCATTTATTTGGGACTCGGTTGCAGATAAAGACTTTACCCTTTCAGGAGCAAGACAGTGTTGTGGCTGCCTGCGCAACCAGCGCTCTCTGGACCGTTTTTCACGGGAGCGGATACTTCCTTCAACATACTATTCCTTCGCCGGTAGAAATAACCAGAAAGGCGACTTCATTGCTTCCGCTTGAAACCCGGTTACTTCCCAGCAGAGGGCTGACTCCTGCACAAATGGCCTACGCCATACGAGGTGTGAGGCTTGAACCATTTTTGGTGGATGCCGTCAATCTGTCCGCTCTCAAAGGGGCCATGTATGCCTATTTGCGCGGAGGGATTTCGTTGATTCTGGGGATTGACCTTGTAGACACCTCGTTTAGCACAGGCAATTCAATTCAGGGAAAGTACATAGGCCGTCATGCAGTTGCCATAACCGGTTTCAGCCTCGGCAAAAGGGATTTAAAGTCCACCAATTTTGTCAACTCGGGGATAGAAGGCCTTTTGAAAGCAGCCAGGATAGATAAAATCTATGTGCATGATGATCAGGTCGGTCCGTTTGCCAGAATGGTATTTGATGATGTAGAAGTCACATTCCAATCCAATGGCAAGTCGTATTCCCGTGAATCTCTATCTACGTCATGGAGAGGGAATGACGGAATTATCGGAAGCATGCGCGCAATGACGGATATTCTGCTTATTCCTCTTTATCATAAAATCCGGATCCCTTTTGGCGTGATTCACGATCATGTTCACTGTTTGGATACTTTCATTGAAATCTTGCGACAGGAGCAGAAGCTTGAGGTAAACTCAAGGATTGAGTGGGATATTTATCTGACAACAGTCAATTAGTACAAGAATGAGGTCTTGCAATCCGGAATTTGCAATGAAGAAAGGCACAAAGTCTTGACTTCCAGCCTACCAAAGTTCATTTGGAGAGCCACAGCGCTGGCTGGGGATAAAGCTCTTTTTGATCTCCTGTTTGATGCCACGGACATTGAGCAGGCGTCACTATTAACCGCCATCATTCCTTTTGACAGAAAAATGCTCGACACTTTGATCCATTCCTTTAACATAATGAGTGAAAAAGCTCGGAACCACCCTGGCCTGGCAATTGTAAACTGGATGGCAAGAAAGCATTCCAGCTATTGAACTCGTTTCTTATTAATCAACAGGGCATGGACATGGCCGTGTCCTTCCGGCAAGCCTGCATGAATTTCAATAATATAAATGTTATGCTTGGTTATTCATTAATAAAAAGGAGAATAACCGATGATTCAAAAAAATTTGTCACGCTCAAACCTTACTCTCAGCGAGGTTAAGGAACAATTTAAATTATGCCGGGACATAGTAGGGGTCAGGTCTTCATTCTTAACAAACAGCATGGTAAAGGGCTATAAGATTCGTTATCACATTAGCTATATATAAAAGGATTGATAATGGCTCGGCCATTGAGAATAACCTATCCTGGCGCTTTTTATCATGTGACTTCCCGGGGTAATGAACGCAAAAACATATTCAAGAGCAGGCGTGACAGGGAAAAGTTTCTTGAATATTTTGAATCGGCTGCAAAAAGATACAATGCAGTTATTCATGTATTCTGTTTGATGGACACCCATTATCATCTCTTGCTTGAAACGCTTTCCGGAAATATGCCTCAAATTATGAGGCATATTAATGGCGCATATACAACCTATTTTAATGTAAAACGCGGACGATCCGGGCATTTGTTTCAGGGGCGTTACAAAGCTATTCTCGTTGATATTGACGAATACGCAAAAGAGCTTTCACGATATATTCATTTGGGTGCGGCTCTTTTAGAACCACGCAAGCAGATTCGTAGTAATAACTTTAGAATCAACATGTTAAGCGAATAATGCTCTTGAAGTCAATATTAACGACTGTTCCTTTTCCTGCCTATTTTTTACCC
>JAYENE010000316.1:0-2714 GCA_034721935.1 Thermodesulfobacteriota bacterium | reverse complement strand
TTTTGTAACACTTTAGCTTTTTGAAAATAAATGCGCTTCAGGTATAATCAAATTTAAACCAGGAAAAACTCACGAATAAGAAATCGTAAAGAAAGAACTTGCCATAACTATAAAGAAATAGTGGTAATTTAACCAATGAATTAGACAAAAATGACATTTTAAACCTAATTCTTTCTTAACGATTTCTAATTCCCTCAAACAGTTTCCTGCTTTAAATCTGATCACACCCGAAGCTTGATTTCAGATGGTTTGTTGCATAACGCTAAAGTATTACCATCTTTTAAATATTATGTACTCACTTATTGACTATAATTACGATCTTCCTGAGGAGTTTATTGCGCAAAAGCCGGCAGACACAAGAGATCAATCAAAGCTGTTATTTTTGCGTCGTAATACAGGAGAGGTTTCGCATTATCTGTTTTATGAGCTTTACGACTTTCTTTTGCCGTCTGACGCGCTGGTTATAAATAACACAGAGGTTATTCCGGGACGGCTTTTCGGGCGCAAGCTTACAGGCGGAAAGGTTGAGGCCCTTATTCTTAACTATGCAGAGTCATATAAAAAAAGGAACAACAAAGAATTTGTCTTTGAATGCCTTTTAAAGATTTCAAAACGTCCAAAGCCCGGAACATCATTTATTTTTGATCAGGGATTAAAGGCTGAGGTAATAAATTCCAGGGATGGAATTCATACATTGAGATTTTTTTATGACAACGATTTTGAGAATCTCCTTTACAGGATAGGCAATATGCCGCTTCCGCCTTATATTAAAAGGAACGGCACCGTTTCTCAATGCAACGACAGCAAATCTTACCAGACAGTTTATGCCAGGGAAAAGGGGGCGGTTGCGGCCCCTACGGCAGGGCTGCATTTTTCAGAAAATCTGCTTGAAAAGATAAAATCTATTGGCGTAAAGATAGTTGAAATTACCCTGCATGTGGGGTATGGAACTTTTTTGCCTGTAAGAGTATCTGATATAAGGGATCACAAAATACATTCAGAGCGCTACAATATTTCAAAAAATGATGCAGCAGTAATAAATCATGTAAAGGCAAAGGGAGGCAGGATTGTGGCTGTGGGCACGACCTGCGTGCGCAGCCTTGAGTTTGCATCGGATAATAACGGAAATGTTTCTTATGGAAGCGGGGATTGCGACCTGTTTATATACCCGGGCTACAGGTTTAAAGTTGTTGATGCCATGATTACAAATTTTCATCTGCCCAAATCGACCCTTCTTATGCTTGTGTCAGCTTTTGCAGGCCGCAAAAATATTCTAACCGCATACAGCGAGGCTATAAAGGAAAGGTACAGGTTTTACAGTTACGGCGATGCGATGGTGATAATGTAGGGTTAGAGGATTAGAGGATAGAGGATTGGGAATAGAAAAAGATGAACATCGAACATCGAACGTCCAACATCGAACGATGAATGATGTTGTCGCTTCGCTCCTCCGTTTAGAAAAACAACAACCTTTGAACAGTGAACCGTTGAACTCTGAACCGGTATTTAAACATGTTCAATTTTAAGATAATAGCTGAATCTAAAGAAACACGAGCAAGAGCAGGGATTATAAACACGGCTCACGGTGTGGTTGAAACCCCTGTTTTTATGCCGGTAGGGACTCTTGCAAGTGTAAAATCGCTGTCGCCGGAGGAGCTGCTTGATGCTGGCGCGCAGATAATTTTGGGAAATACTTATCATTTGTACTTAAGGCCCGGGTGCGAGGTAATAAATCTTTTTTCCGGTCTTCACAGGTTCATGAACTGGAAGGGGCCGATTTTAACCGACAGCGGCGGGTTTCAGGTATTTTCTCTTGCAAAGCTCTTTAAGACAAGCGAGGAGGGGGTTTTATTTCAGTCGCATATTGACGGGTCAAGCCATCTGCTGACTCCTGAGAGAACGGTTGAGATACAAAAATGCCTTAGTTCCGATATAATCATGTGTCTGGATAATTGCATTGCATATCCGTCAGACAGAGACAGCGCCAAAAATGCGGTAAGGCTTACCACATCCTGGTCAAAAAGATGCAAACAGAGCTGGGAAAATGGAGCGGATAATGCCCTGTTCGGAATTGTTCAGGGCGGCATGTTCAAAGATCTTCGCGCGGAATCGATTGATGATCTGGTAAATATCGGATTCAGCGGCTATGCAATCGGCGGGTTAAGCGTTGGAGAACCAAAGGAGATAATGCTTGATATTGCCGATTTCACCCTGCCCAGGCTGCCGGAATCAAAGCCGAAATATGTAATGGGTGTCGGCTTTCCTGAAGATATTGTCGAGCTTGTCGCTCTTGGAGCTGATATGTTTGATTGCGTGCTGCCCACAAGGAATGCAAGAAACGGCCAGTTATTTACAAGCTGCGGCACAATAAATATTTGCAATTCATGTTTCAGAACCGATACAAAGCCTGTTGAGCCAGGATGCGAATGTTATACCTGCCGCAATTATTCCAGGGCTTACCTGCGCCATCTTTATATGGCAAGGGAGCTGCTTGGTTATCGTTTAAACACGATTCATAATATTCATTATTATGTCAGCCTTATGAAGAGTATGCGCGTTGCAATATTAAGGGATGAGTTTGAAGACTTCAGGAAGAAGTTTTATAGGAACAGGTGTTAGGTGTTAAGGATCAGGGGATCAGAGGACAGAGGACAGAGGACAGAAGACAGAAGACAGAGGACAGAGGGCAGAGGGCAGAGGACAGAGGACAGAAG
>JAYENE010000315.1:0-2714 GCA_034721935.1 Thermodesulfobacteriota bacterium | reverse complement strand
AATTCATTAGGCATAAAATGGAAATTCCTATACTATCAAGATATTTGCTTTTCGTTAAAAAAACGTTTACACAAAATCAGAGTAAATTATGAGACGCTTTTTTATTAAACAATCAGAGACAGCCGGGCCCATATCTGTTATCACAGGCACGGATGCAAGACACATTAAAAAGGTGCTGCGATTGAAGCCAAGAGATATAATAACTCTTTTTGACGGCGCCGGCAGTGAGTACGAAGCCAGGATCATATCTTTATCCGCCGACAGCGTTAATGTATCGATAATGAGAAGTTTTTCCTCAACAACCGAACCGCCCATTCAAATTATTGTAGCCCAGGCTTTTTTAAAACAAAGGAAAATGGACAAACTTGTCAGACAGCTTACTGAACTTGGAATAACAAAATGGGTGCCCTTTATTTCCAGGCGTTCTGTTCCCAGACCCGATAACAAACGACTCGCTGTTCGCGCAAACCGATGGAAAAAAATTTCAAGGGAAGCTCTTAAGCAGTGTAATCGTAGTCGTATAATGGAAATTGGGCCCACAGTATCATTTGAAGATACATTCAATATCAGCAAGCAAAGTAGCCTGAAAATCGTTTTCTGGGAGAATGAGTCAAAACCAGTTAATTTAGCATTAGCGCAATCTAACAGGCATTTTAATAATATATTTATCATGATCGGACCGGAAGGCGGGTTTACATCACAAGAAATTGAAAAAGCAAAAGCCTGCGGATTTATTACAGCCGCGCTTGGCCCCCGTATTTTAAGAGCAGAAACAGCTACAATTGCCGCATCTGTTTTAATACAGTATCTCTTTGGAGATATCGGAATAAAAAATTCTTGACAAAAATCTCGACTTCTCATTAATATCAATTTTTTTTAGGAATACTTGAGCCCTTTATGCCGAGGTAGCTCAGTCGGTAGAGCAGCGGACTGAAAATCCGCGTGTCGGCAGTTCGATTCTGTCCCTCGGCACTTGATAATCAAAGGTTTACAGCATTTCAGCTTGTAAGCCTTTTTTAATTTTTAGGGGTTTATCCCCGTTTTGTCCCCACCTTTGTATTTCATCATAAACAAAAAAAGGGCTTGCCATAAGCGGTATGGCAGGGAGAAAAAACAAGGTGTGCGAACTGATTTAACATCTGGTAAAAGTTGCCAGAAGTTAGAGACAGAAGCTTAGGCAAAAGTTGCCTAAGCTCTGCAACCGACTCAATAGGCAGGCAGTACGGTCATAGTGGCCTATACCAGCGTTTTTGAGGGTGGGTCTTATCAACTGACTATTTTTAGTCAGTTGGTCTACAGGATTACATCCGTCCGACCATCTTTAGTAGGACGGGAATTTCCTTGTTTCAAACGCTCCTTTGCTGTCCCCCTTCCGCAGGAATATTCTGGTCGACCCGTTCGCCACGTTTCCGATCAAGTCTGATACGATATTCCGCAATCTCATTAAAACCGAGACCACCCTCGCCGACAAATACAACATATCACCAAAGACCAATTTGAGATATCAATAGGCAGGCGGTATGGCAGAGAGAAAAAACAATGGCTGAAGCCGGCTCGATGAAAGGCAAAAGCTTAGGTCAAAATGACCTAAGCTTAACCGCAGGCAAACTCTCCAAAGAATATAATGTCAGTGATAGCACAGTTAAGCGATATGCCAGAAAAGCAGAGGAATTTGAAAGGCTACAGGAAGAAAAGCATGTAACAAAAAGAAAATATACTATTTTTTATATCCCATCCGCTTATAGAATTATCGAAAAAAAGGGAATCTTTAACCTGCAATATCACCAAATAAAGTTCAAAAAAACCACTATCATAACTCGTTTTTGGCCTATCATAGCTAAATTTCATCAAATTATCAAAACCGCCATTGCGGCCTTTATTTTTCACGTCTTAAATATCCGATAATATCAATAACCTGTCGAAAGCTGAACTCTGTTTTTGGGTATATTACTGTAATAATAGACAATTTTATCATAAAAGACTGCAAAGCCTTTGTTCATAACGGGTCACAGCAAAAGCACTTTTATTTTTGGGTGTTTTTTGGCGTTTTAAAATGGCTAAAAACAGGCAATAATCCTGATAAGCTGTCGAAAAAACAGGGTTTTTGGCTGTTGGATCGACTACAAATACGATATTTCGTTAATAATGCTAATTATAACAGTGAGTTAGATATGGTAGGTTATCGCTTGACTACAGATGGGTAATCTTCGTCTTCAGAATCTAATCCCCATTTCTTACAAATAGACCTCAGAATACGACACCCAAATTTAGGAGTATTCCTGGACAATACGGTAATTGTTTAGTAGCTACAAATCAATATATACAATTTTTATTTACAATAAACACCATATATTGTGGTTTATGACAAAACTTCAAGGTGGCGAATGTCCAATTTATCTCAGAAATAACTATAACATATTGTATTATTGGTAATTAATAACGAATTCTATATTTCTAATTCCGAGGTCTGTACAAATGTAGTTCCCCGGAACTTTTTTAGTAATATTTGATACTGTTTTTTGGTCAAGTCCCAACTCCTCAGCAAATATGGTTGGAAATTTTGTCCAATTTTTCCAGACGTGGAATTTTTGGACAAATTATCTATCATTCTGCTAATTGAGGTTTGGTTGGAAATTTTCCTCAATTTTTGCATCTGTGCAATTTTTGAGGATATTATTTATACCCAAGTCTTCAATAGCGGCCATTAAATTAGC
>JAYENE010000314.1:0-2715 GCA_034721935.1 Thermodesulfobacteriota bacterium | reverse complement strand
AGTGGTATTGGGCATCAATTTTTACCAATCGCTATTCAAGTGCCGTTGAATCCACTTCAGCTAAAGATTTTCAGGATTTAAAAGAATGGTTCATAGATGATGATGCTGAGCCTGAAGTAATTGCTGAGTTTATATCAAACTTCAAATCAATTGACTTATTGACCGATAATCGGAAAGGATCAGCCATTTACAATGCCATTTACAATCTTTTTGTAATCAATGAAGCTTGTGACTGGTCAACCTTCGACTTGCCAGAGTATGATAACCTGGATGACCATCACATAGTTCCGGTTTCTGTTTTTCGTGAAGAAGGTGGACATGTAATAAACAGTATTTTAAACCGCACTCCTCTTTCATCATACACCAACAGGCACATTATCCGCAACAGGATGCCCAATGAATATTTAAAGGAAATGTTTGAAAACAATGACCGGACTGAAGTATATAAGCTATTATCCTCGCATCTAATTAGTAAAAAAGCCGTTGAGATTTTGTTAAGAGACCCGTTTACTAAAGCTGATTTTGATGCTTTTTTGGAAGACCGGCAAAATACAATCAAAGATGCAATAGAGAATAAATTGATTAAAGACAAAGTTGAGATTCCAACTGCTCTCCAAGAATTAAATAGCAAAATTGAAAAAATAGAATCGGCTCTTCGAGAGTTGATCATAGAAAAATCGGGAAATTCTTTTGAAAATTACAAAACAAGAACTCCCGGACATATTCAAGAAAAAATAAAAAAAAGAATCAACACAGAATTAAAGAAGAAACCTCATTTATCATTAGAAGATTTCAATTTATTTGATAAGCGTATCCAATATTTTGATTTATTTGAATATTATGACCTAATTGCTTCAAAAGCGAATTGGTCAAACTTTGAGGCGACATTTGAAAATAAGGGACAGTTGCAGTCAAGATTTAATCAACTATCCACGTTGCGCAACGCTATCCGGCATACACGAGAAGTTTCTTCTATAGAAAAACTCGATGGGGAAGCGGCAATTGCATGGTTTACTGAAATATTGGAGTAATTATGACAAACACAGGAATGATAGTATCAAAAGTATGGAGTTACGCACACGTACTCCGTGATGCCGGTGTCGGTTACGGCGACTATCTGGAACAGTTGACATATCTGCTTTTTCTGAAAATGGCAGATGAATATTCAAAACCTCCATACAACCGTAAACTGCCCATTCCAGAAAAATATAATTGGGAAAGTCTGGTATCGAAAAAGGGTGCTGATCTGGAATCCCATTATTCAGAACTTCTCCGTGAATTAAGTCAAGCAAGGGGCATTCTTGGACAGATATTCACAAAATCGCAGAACAAGATACAGGACCCTGCTATGCTATATCGCATTATATGTATGATCGATAAGGAAAACTGGAGTTTGATGGGTTCTGATGTTAAGGGAAAAATCTATGAAGGTCTGCTGGAAAAAAATGCAGAGGACGTGAAGAGTGGGGCAGGTCAGTATTTCACCCCCCGTGCGCTTATCAGGGCAATGGTTGAATGTATTCATCCAGATCCTGAAAAAACAATCTGCGACCCTGCATGTGGAACCGGTGGCTTCTTCCTCGCATCTTATGATTTTATCAGCAATCCGGAAAATTGCATTTTGGATAAAGAGCAAAAGGAATTTCTCAAAGACAAGACTTTTTCAGGAAATGAGATTGTTGCAAGCGCAAGAAGAATGTGCCTGATGAATATGTTCCTTCATAATATCGGCGAGATTGATGGTGAATCTTCCATCTCAGCGGTAGATTCACTCATATCTGATTCGGGCGACCGTTATGATTATGTGCTGACCAATCCTCCTTTCGGTAAAAAAAGCAGTATGACCTTTACAAATGAAGAAGGGAAACAGGAAAAGGAAGACTATGTTTACAACCGTCAGGATTTCTGGGCAACCACTTCTAACAAGCAGTTGAACTTTTTACAGCATATCCATACTCTCCTGAAATCAAACGGATACGCTGCAGTTGTCCTGCCTGATAATGTACTTTTTGAAGGAGGCGCTGGAGAAACTGTACGTAAAACCATACTTAAAACAACAGACTTGCATACAATTTTACGGCTTCCGACAGGTATTTTTTACAAACAGGGTGTAAAAGCAAATGTGCTGTTCTTTGACAATAAGCCCGCAAGTAAAGACCCATGGACAACAGAGGTATGGATTTATGATTTCCGTACTAATGTTCATTTCACACTGAAAAAGAACCCGATGAAATTTGAGGATTTAAAGGATTTTATCAGATGTTACAATCCTGAAAACAGACGCGTGAGAAAAGAAACATGGTCGGAAGACAATCCAGATGGACGCTTTAGAAAATTCGCTTACGGTGAAATAGTTTCAAGAGATAAAACAAATCTTGATATTTTCTGGCTCAAAGATGAAAGCCTGGCTGATCTGGATAACTTGCCGGACCCGGATATACTGGCAAATGAGATTATTGAAAATGTAGAAGCTGGGCTTGAAAGTTTTAGGGAAATAGTTGAAACGATAAATGGCGAATAATAATTTTCACCACCCATGCACCCCCATATCCAAAACCCCACACCCCCCGTATAATAAAACAATGACCCCACCCACACCCCACCCCCGCACGCTCTTCTGCCCCGAATGCGGCAGGGAGACGACTGAGTTCTACAACAACCGGTGCAGAGACTGCTTCCTCAAAAGCGTAACCCTGCTCGAGTGCCCGCCCCTCA
>JAYENE010000313.1:0-11631 GCA_034721935.1 Thermodesulfobacteriota bacterium | reverse complement strand
GGGCGCATCTGAAAAATTGCGAAAGGGGAAGACAGGTAAGGAACAGGGGCAGATGATGCCGTTTCTTTGTATGATGGGGGAGATATGCCGCATAACGACACAAAAGACGGAGGTCGGAAGTCAGAGGGCAGAAGGCAGAAGTCAGAGGTCAGAAGTCAGAGGGCAGAGGGCAGAGGGCAGAGGTCAGAGGGCAGAAGTCAGAGGGCAGAAGGCAACGATGGCGGATGCTCCAGAACTTTTAAAGTTTGGTTTGAAGAATGTGGCTGCTGTGAATGGAAAAAGCGCTGTAGAGCCTGACAAAACAGAAAAAAGTTCTTTTACACCTGTAAAGAGCGGCGGCAAAAATGACATCGGAAATTCACTGAAATCTTTGGGTCTTAAGGGTGAAGCTAAAGCGGTTGTCGGAAAGGATGAGGCTTTTAAGGAGAGCAGGGGGGCAATGGCTTTTGATTCTGTTGGAGAAAATCTCAGGCTTAACGGAAAGATCGACACAGCGACAGCTTTCTTAAAGGGCGGGAAGATCGACGCATCTCTCATCAAGGATGTAAAGATCGATCCAGCTCTCTTAAAGGATGGAAAGATCGACCCAGCCCTCTTAAAGGATGGAAAGATCGATACAGCGCTTTTGAAGGATGGCAAGATTGGCACGGCGCTTTTGAAGGACGGTAAGATCGACACAGCTCTTTTCAGGGATGGAAAAAACGCTGTAGCGTCTGACAAAACAGAAAAAAATTCTTTTACACTCACAAAAAACGACAGCGGGAAAAATGAAATTAAAAATATTCTGAGAAATTCAGGTCTTAAGAGTGGAGAGACTATAGAAACTCTTCATAGAAAAACTTCATTGCCATCACATTCGGATAAGATTTCTTCTGCCGGGGCATATCATCATACTTCTTTTCATTCCGGCGGCAGTTCAACGGCCGTTAATGAGAGCGTGAACAGTTCAGGGATAGAACCACGGACTTTGATCAATCAGATTGCAAACAGAGTAAAGATTCCAGGAAGAGTAAGAATTACGCTCAATCCACCACGTCTCGGCACACTTGATATGGATGTGCTTGTCAGGGATAATAAAGTGCATGTTATGCTTCAGCCGGAAAACAATGATGTCAGGCACGTATTGCAGTCAAATGTAGAAAGTCTCAAAAGCTCTCTTCGCAATCATGGATTGGTTGCGGATGCCATAAATGTATTAGTTCAGGAAAAATCGGATGGCGCTGATTATAGCGCTAATTATAAATCAGGGCAGAACGAAACATTATTTAAAGGAGGCGGGAAGCGGGAAGGGAACGAAGAAGACCATAGCAGGGAACAAAATTTCTTGAATCATAACCCCTCAACGCTTGAGGAAGAAAACCCGCGCGTCCGGAGTGACGGGCGTATCAGTTTGTTTGCGTAACTGCTCAGGTTCAAGGGTTCAAGGTTCACGGTTCAAGGTTCATTGGAAAGGGCAGGGATATCAGCTGATTGCAAATTATAAATAACAAATATCAAGTATCAAGTAAATTACAATGACCAAAACTCAAAATTCCAAACCCGTATATGATCTTGAAGAAAGAACATGTTTTGGTCATTGAATATTGGAGTTTGGGATTTATTTGTAATTTGATGCTTGGAATTTGGGATTTTATCAGTTCATCTTAATTGAGCCAAAACTTAATTAGTGTCTGAACGAAAACTAACCAAAAGCTGTTATTTCGATCCTGTCAGAGTCCTTTGGCGGACTGCCTGGTTCCCATGCTCCAGCGTGGGAACCCATATGGTATGCGTTCCCACGCTGGAGCATGGGAACGAGAAAAAAGATTTCTCCATACGGTCGAAATGACAAAAAGAGGGGGTTTTCGTTCAGGCACTAATTAGGGAGAAGTAAGGAGGTTATGAAATGACAGGTATAGAAGGTATAATCGGCAACAGCAGCGAAAGTTTGCAGACTCTGCAGACGAGCACGATAGGGAAGGATGATTTTCTTAAAATGATGATAGCCCAGCTTCAACATCAGGATCCTCTAAATCCGCTTGACGGCACGGATTTTACGGCGCAGCTTGCCCAGTTTTCCAGCCTTGAACAGTTAAGTAATATGAATGATCAACTGGAAATCCTGGGTCATTATCAGGCCTCGTTAAATAATTCCCAATCGATAAGCCTTATCGGCAAGGATGTGACCGCGATGGGCAATATCATCGAAGTAGATGGAGCATCTGCCGATCTTGCTTATAATCTGTCAGAAGGCGCTGAAAAAGTTACCATCAGCATTTATGATGAAGGAGGTAATCTTGTGGATACCCTCGAATCTGGAAGTCAACAAGAGGGGCAAAATTCAATTATCTGGGATTGCAGCGGTGTTACAGCCGGAAACTATACCTTCGAGATGTCCGCAATCGATGCTAATGGAGACGTGGCGCCGGCTTATACAATGATAACAGGGAAAGTAACGGGGGTTTCTTTTGAGGGAGGCTCTCCCATTCTCTCGGTTAACGGGCAGGATATCCCTCTCGGGAGTATAATTTCTGTGAATGAAACGGCGGCTTAACAACCGTTCACGGTTTACAGTTATCGGTTCACGGTTAAAGAAATAAAAGGTAGATAGGCTGTAGGCTATTAGTAGGCTTTTAGGCTAACAGTCTTCAGCCTACAGCCTAAACAACCTGAATAAAAGGAGGTAATAAAATGGGAAGTTCATTATTTGCAGGCATTTCGGGCATGACGTCCGCCGGCAAGCAGTTGGACGTTATCGGTAATAATATAGCCAATGTTAATACGATCGGATTCAGGTCCGGCAGAATACATTTCGGCGATATTTTAAGTCAAAGCGTTACTGGTGGAGCGGCGGCCGGTATGCAGGTCGGTCGTGGTGTGGACGTAGCTGCTATAACTACGCAATTTTCTTCGGGATCATTTGAAACAACGGCAAATGCCACAGATCTTGCTATTGACGGTGACGGGTTTTTCATAGTCAAAGATGCCGATGGCGGAGACTATTACACGAGGGCCGGCGCATTTCATCTCGATAATGAAGGTTACCTCGTTGACATCAATTCTCTTAAAGTGCAGGGTTATAATGTTACAGGGACCGATCCTGATACGATATCGGACATTTCTCTTTCCGGCGTACAATCTGAACCATCCGCCACAACTGAAATTTCTATCAGCTCAAATCTTGATGCCGCGACGGTTGCAGGAGGGGCCTTTAACGCATCCCAGACGGTTTACGATTCTCTTGGCTCTATCCACTCACTCAAATTGACTTTTCAAAAGACGGAAGGAACCGGGCTCTGGGGGTTCCAGAGTTATCTCGATAACACTGCCGCTACAGCGCAGTCCTATTCGGGCCTTAGATTTGATACAAACGGTGTTCTTAAGAAGGTGTACAGCTCGTCTATAGGTACACCGACTATAACCACCGCCGGAGATGGAACTGCTACAGAAACCGTCAACAATGAGGGTCAGCTTTATAAGGATACGACAGCCGATATCGTTCTTACAAGGGGAGCCGACAACAATACATGGGCGATAACCAATGATGGAGGTTACGCCAATATGTCGATTACCCTCGGAACGACAGTCGCCGACGATGAAGTCGCGATTGATCTGGATGGCGCTGGAGGCGCCGACATCACATTTGCTCTGGCAAATACGTGGGCAAATGCTGATACAATTTCGTTTGCAATTACACAAACAGAAGGAACTCCTGCTGACGTTAATCTGACGATGCCCACTATTACCGGCGCAACTATCGGAGACTCCGGTGTGGTGTCATGGGATCTGGCCGGTACGACAGCGGAGGTGGTAACCGGATATGCAACCACATCCGTGATAAGGACACTGGCTCATGACGGATATTCATCCGGTTCATTGAAAAGCCTTTCAGTGAAACAGGATGGCACAATCAGCGGTTTCTTTACCAACGGCCAGACATCTGATATTTCCCAGATCGTTCTCGCAGACTTTCCCAATGTGACGGGTTTGAAACGGATGGGGAAGAATCTTTTCGGTTCAACCGTGGGGTCCGGGGATGCTGTTCCGAATCGTCCCGGGTCTGCAGGTATGGGAGAGATCAGCCCGAATTCGCTTGAGATGTCAAATACTGATATAGCGACGGAATTCATCAATATGATTACAGCGCAAAGGGCCTATCAGGCCAGCGCAAAAATTGTTACCGTAACCGACCAGATGATGGCCGAATTGATGAACATCAAGAGATAGTTCAAGGTTCAAGGTTCAAGGTTCAAGGTTGATGAACTCGTAAAAAGTCCAACATACCCCTTAACCGTCATTCCGGCGAAAGCCGGGCACGTAGTGAAGCTTTAGCGCTATCCAGTCGTTTCAAGTAGTTGCAGATCATCTGGACTCCGGTTTTCACCGGAGTGACGACTTTTTACGAGATCATCAAGGTTAGAGAACTGTGAACCTGACAGTCTGAGTGGTTATGTGTCAAATATCTGACGCGGCGTCAAAAACCTTTTTAAAAGATGAACGTCCAACATCGAACATCGAACATCGAATAATGATGTCGCTCGCGCAGCGCAGGCGCTTGCGCCGCGTGCCACTCCTCAAACCCGCCTGCCAACGCCTGTCACAGTACAATGCCTGTATGTCGGCATGCATGGCAATAGCGGGAAGGTTCAGGGTTCAAAGGTTCAGGGTTCAAAGGTTCAGGGTTCAAAGGTTCAGGGTTCAAAGGTTCAATGATTTTGAGTTTTGGATTCTGACCCCCGATCTCCGACATCTGACCTCCGACTTCTGACTTCTGATCTCCGCTCTCTGTCTTCTGGTTCTTCATCTTTCCCCATTCAACATTCGATGTTGGACGTTCGATGTTCGATGTTCATTTTTTTCACCCCCTCACCCCCTCACTTTCTCACCTTCTGCCCTCCTGGCACACTCCTTGCTTTTTCAAAACCCCAGAATGGATATATCAACTATTTTAGGAATTATAGTCGGGTTTGGGCTTGTGATCAGCGCCATAACTATGGGCGGTGGAGCATTATGGTTTGTAAATGCCCCCTCTGCAATGATTGTTCTGGGCGGGACTTTCGGCGCCATACTTATCAACTATCCCATATCAGATATACTTGGAGTGGTAAAGGTGGCAAGGAACGTATTTTTCCGGAAGAAGCTGGAAACGGAAAAAGTGATAAAAATGCTGTTGGATATATCAAAGGTTGCCCGGCGTGATGGGATACTGGCCCTGGAGGACAAGGTGGAAGATGTTAAAGATTCCTTCTTCGCCAAAGGGATGACGTTAATGATAGATGGCGTTGAACCGGTTATCCTTTCCAGGATTCTTAATACGGAACTTGAATACATTTCCGAAAGACACAGGCTGGGAGCGGAGATATTTACAACCATGGGGAATTTTGCGCCTGCCATGGGTATGGTGGGAACCCTGATAGGATTGATAAAGATGCTGGTTCAAATGGACGATCCGTCCTCCATAGGGCCGGCCATGGCTGTTGCCCTTGTAACCACCTTTTATGGCGTAATCCTGGCAAATCTGATTTTCCTGCCTGCCGCAGGCAAACTGAAGACGCGAAGCAACAGCGAACTTATGCAAAAGCAACTGATAATAAACGGCATCCTCTCTATCCAGTCAGGAGATAATCCAAGGGTTCTGGAGGAGAAGCTCCATTCGTTTATATCGCCAGGCAAGAGAAAAACCGTATTTTAGATATGGAAGAGGAATCAAGCAAGAGCAGCAAGAAAAAAGAGGCCCCGGCTGCAGGCTGGGAGGTGATATATTGTTCTCTTGTGCTGATTCTTGTGGCTTTTTTTGCCATGCTTGTGTCGCATTCAAGCATCGAAACTGAGAAAATAGGAGACTTTCGACAAGGAGAAACGTTGGTTACTGAAGCAGGCAGGCATGACAGTGATATGCTGAATCTCTCGCCGGATATTCTAAAAGATGATGGCGAATTTGTGAGACAGACCATGAAATCCTTAAAGATATATTTGACACAGGCAGGTCTGGATAAATCAGTCAGCCTGGAAAAGATCGAGAAAGGATTTAAAGTTACTTTTGGAAGCAATGTATTGTTTTCATCAGGAAAGGCTGAAATAAATAAAGATGCCTGTTCCTGTCTTGATGAGATGATAAAGACAGCGCGAAATAATCCTTTTTTTGTAAGGGTGGAAGGTCATACTGATAATGTTCCGATAAACACTCCGGAATTTCCGTCAAATTGGGAACTTTCAACGACACGGGCGGTCAATATCCTGCGGTATCTCCTTGAGAAGGGAGAACTTCCCGCGGATAGGCTGGTCGCAGTCGGGTTCAGCCAGTATCATCCGGTCGCGTCAAATGACGTTTCTGAAGGCAGGCAGAAAAACCGGAGGGTTGAATTTTATTTTGAACAATAGAATTGATCCTGAGGCGCTGTATGAAGAATAAGCATGAAGATTCAGAAGATAAAGGAGGGAAATGGCTCACAACCTTCAATGACATGGTGACGCTGTTGCTTACATTCCTGGTTTTAGTTCTTTCTCTTTCAGCAAGCGATCAATCTAAACTGGAACAGGCAGCTTGGGCTATGAAAGCTGAATTTGATAATCCGAAACCAAGAAAAGAGAAAGATGTTGGAAAAGTTTTTACCCCCTTTGTTATTCCTATAAGAAATAAGGCCATGATGTTTAAGGATAAAAAGAGAGAATTGGCAAAGCGTATAAACAAAGCAGTCGGAGGCCATGAAGGTATAATGGACGCAAGGGTAGTAAAAGAGAGTGTTTTCGTTACAATTGGAGAAAAGTTGTTATTCGAGACAGGCATGGCCGAAATTAAAAAAAGAAATAATTCTGCCTTTAAAGTCCTGTGTCCTGTTCTTAAAAAAACTGTTTGTCAAATAAGGATAGAGGGGCATACAGATAATGTCCCTATAAGTAATAAACAATTTTCATCCAACTGGGAGCTTTCAACGGCCCGTGCCGTAAATGTTGTCAAATATTTCATTTCCGAAGGCGGCATTCCCCCGGAAAGACTCTCTGCAGCAGGCTATGCAGACTCAAAACCCATTTTCCCGAATGTGAGCGATCACAACAGGAACATCAACAGAAGGGTGGAAGTCGTTTTAGCATTAAAAAGATGAACATCGAACACCCGCCTGCCATGCAAAGCGCTCATGATCAGAATAATAATTACGGCGCTAACATCAACGTTATAAGCGCTACAGAGAATCTGCACAAAGGCATTGCGGGCAGGTCGAACGTACAACACCCGCCTGCCATGCATCACAAACGATAGTGGTATGATCATTGTCGTCGGGCCGAGACACGAGGGCATTCTACCAAGCCCATCCAAAGGCGGCATTGCGGGCAGGTCGAATGTTGAATGGGAAAACATGAGTAAAAAGCGCCAAAAGTGAGCTAAAATGCCTAAAATGCCTAAAGTTGTGGTACGCCTTCGGCGTGCTATATGGCATAAATGCAACGCGAAGTTGAGGAGGGCGTGGTAATGGCTGAAAAAGAAAAGGAAAAAGAAAAGGAAGAAGAAGAGGAATCTGAAGAAAAAAAACCCAAAAAAGGCAAGAAATCAATCATTAAATGGATTGTAGTGTTTTTGGGAGTAGTGATTCTCGGTGCCGCGGGTTTTGCTGGGTGGACGTACTATAAGACTCACCTTTCCGGCTCAAAAAAGGCAGAGAGCGAACAGATTGTTCAGAAACCGGGTATTTGGTCTATGGATAGCCTGATCGTAAATTTAATGGATGCTAACGGCGAAAGGTACTTAAAGGTTGTGATCCAGATCGAGGTGCCTAACCAGGATTGTGTGTCGGAGCTGGACCTTTTAAAGCCAAAAATTACAGACAGCATTTTAAGTCTCCTCTCATCAAAAAGTTATAAAGAGATAGCAGGCTTTGAGGGAAAACAGCGTCTCAGAGACGAGATCGCCGTGCGTCTGAATCGCTATCTTACTAAAGGTCAGGTCAGAAGAGTTTACTTCACCGAATTTCTTATACAGTAACCGTTCACGGTTCAAAGGTTCAAGGTTCAAGGTTCAAGGTTAAACTGATTTAGGAGGTATTGACTCATTCCCACGCTCAAAGCGTGGGAATGCATACCGGACTAAAATAATGGGAAGAACCGGAGCAGAACATTGGCGTTATTCCAGTGCAAGAAATTATCAGGGTATGGATTGGTTACTGGAAATCTGTAAGCAATGGTGAATCAGCTATGCAACCTTGAACCTTGAACCTTGAACCTTGAACCTTGAACCGTGAACCTTTAAGGAGATATAGATGTCCGATATACTATCACAGGAAGAAGTGGATGCACTCTTAAAAGGTGTGTCGGATGGTGAGATTGAGACAGAGGAGGAAGATGACCGTGATCCATCAGCAATCCGGTCATATGATGTAACCGGTCAGGATAGAATCATAAGGGGGAGGATGCCGACCCTGGAGATGATAACTGAAAAGTTCGCCAGATCATTCAGGGCAACCCTCTTATCATTGTTAAGAAAAGCTGTCACTATAAATGCCTTATCGGTGGACATGATCAAGTATGGAGAATTTATGAAATCAATTCCCGTGCCTTCGAGTCTTCATGCCTTTAAAATGGATCCATTAAGGGGCAATTCACTTCTTGTCATTGAATCAAAAGTCATATTTGCGCTGGTTGACATTATCTTTGGAGGATCCGGGCGGACGGTGTATAAAATTGAGGGAAGAGATTTTACAGCCATAGAAAATAATCTGATAAAAAAGGTTGTATTGAGCGTACTGTCTGATTTTGAAAAGGTGTGGGAGATAACCATGAAACTTAATGTCGTCTATCAGAGATCGGAAACCAACCCCCAGTTTATGCAGATTGTGTCGCCTACCGATGTCGTGATTGTTGTTAAATTTGAAATCGACCTTGAGTTTTCTTCGGGCACGATGACTTTTTGCATACCTTATTCGACAATAGAGCCGATCAGGGAAAAATTGCAGGGAGGTTATCAGACGGACACATTTGATGTTGATAAAGAGTGGATGAGCAGGTTTATGGATGGTCTTAGATATTCAAATGTAAACCTGACTGTCGAGCTGGGCAAAACGGAGCTGAGTGGAAGGGAAGTTGTGGGTCTGAAAAAAGGGGATGTGATTCCCCTGAATCGGTATTGCAGTGATGGTCTGGATATTTATGTGGAAGATGTCTTTAAGTTTAAGGGATACGCAGGGATTTATAAAGGCAGCCAGGCTATAGAGATATCAGAAATTATTGGGGCGAAAAAGCAAACAGGATAGAGCTTTTTTCTCTTTCCTTGAGGAGGGATTGATATGGAGCAGAATAAGTCGACGGAAGAAACAAAAGAAATAAAAGATGATGAAGAAATCGGTTGGGACGATGTTCAGGAGGAGATGGAGGTATCTGCCATGCCGGTTGAAAAAAAAGAAGTCAACAGCGTTAGTTTCGAGGAAATAAAACAAGGTGAAACAAAAAAAGCATCACTGGATATCGATTTTATTCTGGATATACCCCTTACAGTGACTGTTGAGCTGGGCAGAGGAAGGATGTTGATAAGCGAACTTCTTCAGTTAGGTCAGGGTTCAGTTGTAGAGTTAACGAAGCTTGCAGGGGAACCGATGGAGGTCTTTGTCAATAATCAATTGATTGCCAGGGGTGAAGTGGTTGTGGTCAATGAGAAGTTCGGAGTTAGATTGACGGATGTTGTCTCCCCCGCCGAGAGACTTAATAAACTAAAGTAGAGTTCAAGGTTCAAAGGTTCAGAGTTCAAAGGTTCAAGGTTTAAGGTTAGAAAACGATCAATCGAATCCCAGAACCCAGAACCCTGAACCCTGAACCTTGAACCCTGAACCTTGAACCCCGATATGGAGCGTCATGAATTCACCGGAACTATTTCCCTCTTTTTTAAAAATCATATCAGCCCTTGCTGTTACGGTGGGCGCCATGGTTGTTGCTGCATATATGTTCAAAAAGCTTATGAGGAGAACAGGAGGGGAAATCAATAATAAGGAGCTGATAAAAATTTTGTCTACTAAATACCTGGGGCCAAAGAGTAGTATAATGCTTATTGATGTGTTGGGCAATATTATGGTGATCGGCGTTTCGAGCAGCAAAATATCACTGCTGACGGAGATTGTGGATTCTGAATTTCTTGAACAACTGAAAGATATTCATGGGCAGAAAGGGGAAAGCGTTACATTTTCTGGTTATTTAAAAGGACTGTTAGGGAAATAGTCAACTAATTAAACATCTCGGAATTTCTACAACTTATTGGAATTCCTGTGACTTTGGTTGAGTAGTTAAATAACAAACAACAAATCACAAATATCAAATAAATTACAATGACCAAAGTTCAAAATTCCAAACCCGTACCTTTTTGGTCGAGTAGTCGAGTAGAAAAATGGTCGAGTTGTTAACTACTCGACTACTCGACTAATTTCCTACTCGACTATCCTGTTTCATTGAATATTGAAATTTGGGATTTATTTATAATTTGATGCTTGAAATTTGGGATTTTATAAGTTCACCATTTAACTACTTGACTACTTAACCAATTTATATGAAAGTCTTTTTAAGAAATGTCATTTAAATGTTATTATTCCAAGAGATTACAAACGATTATACCCTTTGATATTTTGAGCATAGACTTTCATATTTTGTTGTGCCCGCCAAGGCATGAGGGTTAGTGAGGTCATAAATTGACATTTTTTACAAAACCGTCAATATCCGAGAAATATCTTATATGCATCCTGGTAATTTCCGGACTTGTTTTTTTTGCAGGCTCTTCATGGGGACAATCATTTTCCGTTCCCTCGATGAGTTTGAATGTTGGTGATGGCGGCGATGAACCAGGCAGGGCAGCGGTAGTTATTCAACTGTTGTTTCTTCTTACAATACTTTCTCTTGCCCCGGCAATACTTGTAATGGTGACTTCGTTCACTCGAATTATTGTCGTCCTTTCCCTTCTAAGGCACGCGCTGGGCACACAGCAGATGCCTGCAAACCAGATTGTCATTGGATTAGCTCTCTTTCTGACTTTTTTTATCATGACTCCTGTTTGGAATGAAGTAAATTCGCGGGCGCTGCAACCGTATATTGATGAAGAGATATCAGCAGAAAGGGCGTTTGACCTGGCAGCGCAGCCCATAAAAAAATTTATGTTAAAACAGACCAGAGAAAAAGATATTGCCCTCTTTGTCAAAATATCAAGAGGGGAAAGACCCAAAAAACCTGATGAAATCAAGCTTCCCGTATTAATGCCCGCTTTTGTAATCAGTGAATTAAAGACGGCTTTTCAAATCGGGTTTATGATTTATCTTCCTTTTTTGATACTGGATATGGTTGTTGCCAGTGTGCTTTTATCCATGGGAATGATGATGCTTCCGCCTATAATGATAAGCTTGCCGTTCAAACTACTCCTTTTTGTGCTTGTTGACGGGTGGAATTTAGTAGTCGGTTCACTGGTTCAAAGCTTTGTGTAGAAGGTTCAGGGTTGATAACCTTGGGAGTATTACCAGTTTGTTAAAATTGGAATGATATCCCACAGCATCGTCATTTATCGGGCGGGCCGCCCGCCTCGCCTGAGCGAAAGTCTTCAGGGATGCTGACTGCCTCATTTGGCCGAGAGCGATGGCGGGCGGGGTAAACCCGCCCCTACGGGTTATGTGCATCAAATCTCGTAGGGGCGGG
>JAYENE010000312.1:0-2726 GCA_034721935.1 Thermodesulfobacteriota bacterium | reverse complement strand
AGGCTATCAGCACAATGTAGGGGCGAATCTTGTATTCGCCCTAATCAGGGCGATCACAAGGATCGCCCCTACGAAACAACAATACAATTACAGCCTAAAAGCTCGCCCGATAGGGCGCTAAGTTCAACTGTGTCGCCAGGCCCAAACAGATTATTCCAGGTAACGCTATCCTGTTCCCAATCAACAATCAAACGTTTTGCTGTAATGTTAAATCCAGTCCCGTCTTGATACTGCAATTCTCTCTTTAGTTACGCACTTTGTACCTCTGAACCTCCAGGCAGATCAAGGTTGAACTTTACTAGTCCACGCATCACCTCAAGTTCGTATTCAGGGGCGTCGTCATATCTATCGTACCTGACAGCTACCTCACTACCGCCATAATTTTTTGTGGGACGACCTGACCCAACAAAAGCCCACTCCTGAGAACTGAAGATAACTGTGCGCACGTTATCTTTGCGTATAACAGTGCCCACCGTAGATGCTAAAAGATTATCACCTGAGTCATAGGCTCGAAATGTAACTACATTCCTGCCCTTGTCAACATCAACGTTATCATCCCATTCGTCATCACTATCAACCGTAAATCTATCATCACCCTCGGTTAAGCTATTATACCAAATGACATAATCCGTACCGTCCGGAACTCTCAAAACAAATTTGACACTTGAATCTCCAGTCTCATAAGGATTGTTTGGTGGACTATCAATCACAAGATCCCCAAACGGCTCCACATCAACAGCCGGTCCGGAGAATGTCCCCGAACTCGGAAATCGAACAGCTGTCCCTTGACCGCTGATGAATTCAAAATAGTAGTTGTGATTACCAGTTTCTAACGCAGTTGTTTGATAACGATACGTGCCATCAGCTGAACTGCCGCTGATCCGATTCATAGTGTGCGAAAAATCATCAATGTAAACCTTAGCAGAAGATGGGAAATAACCATCCCGATCCAAATAGTCCACCAGAAAACTGAACTGCGTTCCCTCACTGGCTGTTCCAGGAGATACTTTGCCACCAGATAAAAAAGTGTTACTACCAAAATCATCGGAGACCTCATTCCAATATGACCATATCCCATTTAATACTGTTAGATAGTCATCGAGACCATTTAGTGCATCAGTCTTTGATTCACCCCAATGCAAAGGGTTGAGGAGGTCGCCGAGCGTCCAGTTAATTTTTTCTACACCACTCTTTACAGATTGGAACCCAAGGATCAAATCACCATAACTTTCTTTCGCATGAATAGAATATTCTTCAATCAGGCTGGCATTGGCTGCAATATCGTCAAAGTAACCTATATAAACTGATGAAATATATTTTCCATAAATAGACATACTCTCAAGGGGGGGGGCAGATACACGTTCAAAATATTTGGCAGCCAAAAGAAAGTCCTCGCTTGCAGCCGGCAATCCCGTTGAATCATTGACTAACAGTATAATTCCGATAATGAGTGTACCTTTGGATTTCGCTATTTTTCGACTAGCTCCTTTAAAAGCAGCCTTTACTGCTTCCGTTCCTGATGCGCCATGCTTTGCAGCTGATAGAAATGCGTTGATCGATCGCTCTAATACTTGAGATTTAACTTTTTCTAAAGTAGCTGCGCCATCAACCTTAGATGCTAAGGGCTCGGCAAAAAATAACTTCACATTTCAGGCGCCGATGCATCCCGCCTGACTGCGTTGCGAAAATTCTGAATATGCTTGATATTCATGCTTTTTCGCGCCTTGTCAGCCGAGCGCCTCAACACCTGAAATTGCGAACTTATTCTTTGCCGAACCCTAATTCATCATAGGCACTATCTATATATTGAATAAATAAATCCTCTTGCTCTCCTACAAGAGCATCGTATAGCTCATCATATTGAATAAAATTTCGAATATCAGACTCCGAAAATCCCGCAGCAAGGACTTCTGATGTGATTGGGCCATATATAATCTCACTCCAAATCCATTCTCGTCCAATTGACACAACATTATTGATATCCTCGGTTGCTTGATTATATGCAACCTCTACCCATTCATTAACCGCGTTGTAACCATTGTTAGCCAAAAGAACCGCTTTCGCTATCGGATTTCCAGAAACCAATGTCATCTCATCGTCAATATACTCCTGGGTTACGTTAATTCTCACTGATGATTCTATTGCCCGTATATGCACCATAGCTCTATCAGCAACCTCAGGAGCTTGAGATGCTTCTAAAACGGCATGATTATTTACATCATAAATGAAGTTTATTACGTGCAAAAAAGAGTTTGGGATCCCGTTTTCATCCCAAGTGTTGATTTCCGATAAAAAAACTAAATATTCAGCATTCTCATAACGTAACCATAGTACTTTATCATCATCCGAATAAGACGGAAATTGCTTACCAGTTACCGTTTCATAGCTAAGTTCAAATGAAGAAGGCAATTCATTAGCAAAATACGTATTGACCGGAAAATCCAAATCAGGGCCAAATGAGTGCGCATGTAAATTAAATGCCCATAACAATAAAAAATTGACTAACATCAGTTTTTTCATGACATTCCTCTTTTTCAAGATTTGATTTTTTCTTTATAACGACCAAACTCACCAGCACCAAAAGCTAATGATGACTTCGCAAATGCAAAGTTTTACACTGATATAGCAGCTGCAAAAAACGCGCGAGCTTTTGGTGTCAGGTGGAGTGTCTTGTTCTACGTCACAACTCAGAACTTTGTTATTGTTGAGCTACAAATATTGTGCAT
>JAYENE010000311.1:0-11687 GCA_034721935.1 Thermodesulfobacteriota bacterium | reverse complement strand
CGGATAATGTCGGCTTTAGCAAGCTTTTTATAAAAGGATTGCTCTAAGTTATTTCTTTACGCTCACTTATGTGCGAGTTTCAGCCGTTCTTAAATTTAATTGTCCGCTGCCTCAGGTTGACCAGATGCTGCAAGATCGTTTTCTACCGCAGAACATTGACGGACTCTACCTTGGAGGGGGATATCCGGAACTCTTCCTGGAAACGCTATCGGAAAACAGAGAACTTATTGAGGAAATCAAAAAACTCGGTAACAACGGTTTCCCCATCTATGCCGAATGCGGAGGTTTTATGTATTTAACAGAGGGTATCGAGGATAAAAAACTTTGCTTCTATCCAATGGCGGGGATATTTTCTGTAAAGATTATGATGCTTAATCGATTGAAAGCGCTCGGCTATAGAGAGGTTACCCTGAAGGCATCCAATCTTCTCGGAAAACCCGGAGAGAAAATAAGAGGACACGAATTTCACTATTCAGAGATTAAGGAAATCACCGGAAAGATTGACCCCGTCGGAGAGCACAACAGAGTAAACCTTGTCTATCAGCTTAGTGATAGACCGGGACTGAAAATCCGTGAAGAGGGATACATGAAGAAAAATGTTCTGGGAAGTTATGCTCACCTTCATTTCGGAAGCAATCCACAGATTGCTGAGAATTTTGTTAGATTTCTTGCTGAAAGCCTACCGGTAGCCGTTCACGGCTTGAAACTTGAAATTGGAAAGTAGAAATTGGGGAGAAAGCAGGTATGCATTCCCACGCAGGAGCGCGGGAACGAGTCAAACTATCGTTAAATCCCCCCTTTGAAGGGGGTTGGGAATACCCTTACGTAACGAATATCGGCCATAAGGGGGGATCTGCGGTTGCCGTCAGCGCGGTAAACGCCTAAGGAGACAGATGAAGAAAATATATCTTATTGGAATTGGGCCTGGCAATCCTGATTATCTTACTGTCAAAGCGATAAACACAATGAAAAAAACAGATGTATTCTTCCTTCTTGAAAAGAGGGGACAGAAGGAACGTGAGGATCTTCTGAAAATAAGAAAGGAGATATTAAAAAGATATCTGGATAAAGGGGCGTACAGGGTTGTGACTGCGAAAATTCCTGAACGTCAAAAAAGCGGTAAGTTATATAAGGAAGGGGTTAAGACATGGCGTCAACAAAAAGCAGAAGTTATTACTGAATTGATTAAAGGCAAGATGAAAGATGGTGAAAGCGGCGCCTTTCTTGTCTGGGGCGATCCATTGCTATATGATGGACATTTAGAAATTTTAGAGCATATCCTTAAACAAGGAACAGTAAATTTTGAGTACGAGGTGATACCAGGAATAACCAGCGTTCAGATATTAGCAGAAAAGCATAAAATCCCCTTAAACCGTATAGGGGAGACTATCGTAATTACAACGGGCAGAAGACTGAAAGAATACTCACCTGCTGAGGTTATAAATGTTGTAGTATTGTTAGATTCTTATTCTATCTTTAAGCATTTTGAGGATACGGATATTGATATCTATTGGGGTGCATATCTGGGGACTCATGATGAAATCCTGGTTTCAGGGAAGTTGAAAGATGTAATCAAGGTTCTTCAAAAAATAAGAAAAAAGGCTAAAAAGAAAAAAGGCTGGATTATGGATACATATATTTTGAGGCAGCCGGAGGCTTTAGAAAGCAATGAATAAACTCTATGCCTGTGGAGAACAGTTGCGATGAACCCTGTACATGTAGTCGGAATCGGTCTTGGCTTTGAGGATCTGACAGAGAGACATCGCGAAATTATCCGGCAATCAGACGTCTTGGCGGGAGGACGACGACACCTCGGCTATTTTAAGGACTATGCCGGAGAAAAATTGCTGATAACAGGAGATATTCAAGGCGTCTTTGAAGAGATCAAAGACCAGATGCAAAACAGCAGCATAGTGGTTCTCGCTTCGGGCGACCCGAATTTTTTTGGGATCGGGCCGTCTTTGGTGGAATATCTGGGAAAAGACAATATTGTTATACATCCGAACATTTCCGTAGCCGCGGCCGCGTTCAGCCGTATAAAACTTTCCTGGCATGATGCAGTCGTGGTGAGTCTTCACGGGGGAAAATCAGAGAAAGAGGTTTTCGATGCAATCATAAAAAAGGATAAGGTAGCGGTCTTTACCGACTCTAAAAGAACACCTGCCTGGCTGGCATGTAAGCTGATCGAAATCAATCAAGACAATTTAAGGGTTTGCATTTTTGAAGATTTGGGGAGTTCAAATGAACATTTTGCATGGTATTCGCTCCAGGAGGCGGCCGGCAAAGAGTTCGCAGCGCTCAATATTGTCATTATCATCAGGACAGGTAATCAGCGCCGGCAAATGCCCGTGGCCTATTTTGGTATGCCTGAAGATGCGTATGCGCATGAAAAGGGTTTAATTACCAAGGCAGAGGTGCGGGCTGTTGCCATTGCCAGGCTTTGCTTGTTTCCCCATCATGTTTTGTGGGATCTTGGAGGAGGCAGCGGATCGGTTTCTATTGAGGCATCATTGTTGGTTAAGGACGGAATGGTTGTTTGCGTTGAAAAAAGACCGGAGCGAGTCGAACAGATCAAGAAGAACATAAAACAATTTCAAGTAACAAACGTGCGGGTCATTCACTCGCATTTACCAGAAGGGTTAAAGGATCTGCCAAGGCCGGATCGAATCTTTATAGGCGGAGGGGGTAAAGATCTTGTAAAGATCATTAAAAAAGCGGTTTCTTATATGAAGAGTGACTGTTTAATGGTCGTAAATACAATATTACTTAACAATGTTGAGCGTGTTCGTTCTATATTTATAAAAATTGGGTTACAAACGGATGTAGTTCAACTTCAGGTCAGCCGGGGGAAAGAAATGCCGTGGGGAGAAAGACTGGAGGCGCTGAACCCTGTCTGGATCATAACTGGAACAAAGGTGTGAAAATGGAGAAAAAACCCCAATATCCCATTTTATTTGTGGGGGCGGGTCCCGGCGACCCGGAGCTCATCACGGTAAAGGGGATGAAAGCGCTCCGGGAAGCTGATCTGATTATCTATGCCGGATCGCTGGTTCCTGAAAAGGTCTTGATCTGGTCACACCCGGAGGCTGAAAAGATAAACAGCGCCAGCTTAGACCTGGAGGCAATTGTCCGTAAAATGGTTGATGCACACAGGGCGGAAAAAAAAGTTGTCCGTCTTCATTCAGGAGATCCCGGCCTGTATGGCGCCATTCAGGAACAGATTGCCGAACTGGAAAGGGAAAAGATACCTTTCAAGGTTATTCCGGGAATAACCGCGGCTTTTGCTGCTGCTGCAGCCATCGAGCAGGAATTCACAATCCCTGAGGTATCCCAAACCCTGATATTTACGCGCATGACCGGCAGAACACCGGTTCCTGAAAGTGAATCCCTGGAAAAACTGGCGTCTCATAAGGCTTCCATGGCAGTTTACTTAAGCATTCCAAAGATTGAAAAAGTGTGTTCGATCCTGGAAAAGTCTTACGGAAAAACGGCCCCGGCGGTTGTAGCCTATCGCGTAAGCCAGCCCGAGGAAAAAATCATACGGACCAGTCTAAGCAATATGGCAAACAGGGTGAAAGAAGCAAATATCAAGGATTATGCAATTATCATTATAGGAAAGTTTCTTGAGGCAAACCTGAAGGATCTTAAAAAGAAATCCAGACTATACGACAGGAACTTTCCCCATAAATACAGAAGAGTGTAACCAAAACAGGTAACTTCTCAATAAGTTGGGGTAGATCGCATTTTGCGATTATTCACTGGATTCCTGCTTTCGCAGGAATGACGGATAGTTATATCCAAACGTCATTCCGGCGAAAGCCGAAATCCAGACATCTTACCCTGAGTTATTGAGAAGTTACCAAAATAGAACATTGCTAATTGAAAAAAACCAAAACATAACAGTTCAGCATTATTGTCATTCCGGTCTCAGGTGATAAAATTTGAAAACGGCTGAAACTCATACCAAAGCGACTCTAAAGAAAAAAACATGTCCATAATTTAAAATAGCAATGAATTAAAGATGTTATGCTTATAATTAAATGACGTGACAAGCGATGCGATGTTTTTTCTTAAGACTCACTAAGGCGCTCAGACAGTCAGCCATTTTCAAATTTCATCACCTGAGGCCTCTATTTATTGAAATGTTACAAATTATGTTCTATTTTGGTTACACTCAATACAGAAAGCCATGAAAAAGACGAAAAAAAGCAGACTTGCTGTCTGGGCCCTGACACAGGACGGTTTGAAAAAGGCTTCCATTATTGCGGATTCGCTGGAAGGTGTTGATGGATATGGCCCGCAGCGCCGGATTGATGAAAATTCCTTTCTAAAAGGCTTCCATCATTTCAAAACACACGTTCGTAAAATTTTTCACGATTATGAAGGGCATATATTTATCATGGCCACCGGGATCGTGGTGCGAGTCATTGCGCCGCTGCTGCGCGACAAAGTCCGGGACCCGGCAGTCGTGGTTCTTGACGAAAAAGCACAGCATGTAATAAGCCTGCTTTCCGGCCACCTTGGAGGCGCCAATGACTTAGCTCAAAAAATCGCACATATCTTCGGGGCGGCGCCTGTGATTACCACGGCCACCGATGTCCACGGAGTCAAGGCATTCGATATAGCGGCAGTGGAAAAAGATCTTTGTATAGAAAATCCGGATTCTATCAAAGCGCTGAATTCAGCGCTACTGGAAAAGAGGAAAATTTATCTGATCGATCCAATGAAAATCATAAGTTCTTTTTATGAAAGCATTCCCTTTATTGAAATTTTTGGGGATCTTTTACAAGTTAAGGGGAATATAGAAAAAGTTCCAGCCGTTTATGTTGGTGATGAGCTTGTAACTCCACGAGCAGGATTTCTTGTTATGAGACCCCTTTCACTTGTTGCAGGAATCGGGTGCAACAGGGGAACGGATTTTGAGGAACTCAAAGAGGGACTTGAAATGGTCTTCGAAAAATCTAAACTTTCAATAAATGGCCTTCGCAATCTATCTACGATAGAATTGAAAAAAGATGAAGAAAGTCTTGTAAAACTTGGAGAAATATTGAAGATTCCCATAGATTATTTTTCATCAAAAGAGTTAGGTTCTATAAAAGGCATCGAGAACCCATCTCAGATGGTCAAAAAATATACAGGCACGGAGGGTGTATGCGAAGCAGCGGCTCTTCTCTCAGCGGGAACCGGTCGGTTACTGATTCCCAAGCAGATATTAAAAAACATGACCCTGGCCGTGGCCCGGGTGAACTCTACATTGTAGGAACCGGACCTGGCGCCATGGAATATCTGCCCCCAAAGGCCAGAGAAGTTCTTCAGAAAGCACAAGTGGTGGTTGGATATAAAACCTATATCAAACTGATTGGTGAACTTCTGGAAGATAAAAAGGTCATTTCCACGGGTATGCAGAACGAGGTAAAGAGAGCCAATTATGCCTTGGATGAAACCATGGCCGGCCAAAAGGTAGCCCTTGTCTCAGGCGGAGACTCAGGAATTTACGGCATGGCCGGTCTGGTTCTGGAAATGGCCGTTCGGCGAAACATCAGTATCGGATGGCGGAAAGATAGAGACGAGGGGGACTTCGATATTCTCCTGGAGATTATCGCCGGGATTCCTGCATTCACGGCTGCTGCTTCTCTGTTGGGAGCGCCTCTGATGCATGACTTTGCTTCAGTCAGTCTGAGTGATCTCCTTACCCCCTGGGAGGTGATTCAAAACCGTATCGAAAAAGCGGCGCAGGGTGATTTCGTTATCATTCTTTACAATCCCAAAAGCAAAAAAAGAAACTGGCAACTTTCCTCAGCAAAGGAAATCATCTTAAAATACAGAAAACCGGAAACGCCTGTGGGTATCGTTTATTCTGCTATGCGTGAGAATCAAAAGGTGAACATTTCTACCCTCTCAAACATGGACAGTTATGATGTGGACATGCAGGCCATTATAATTGTTGGAAACAGCGCTACCTTTCAGCATGGCGATTTTATGATAACCCCCCGGGGCTATTTAGATAAATATAAATGGTAACCGTTCACTACATTTCCATTACATATGTGTACTGCCAAAATTGATGTTAATGTGAAGATTTTAAATTGTTGACAAACTACTGGAAATTTAATGACACCGTCAATTTTCTTCGGAGCATATATAGTTGATCTAATCATCGGCGATCCTCGCTGGTTTCCCCATCCCGTGATCATCATCGGAAAGTTTGTGAGATTTTTGGAGGGGTGGATGGTGAGATTTATAGATAAAAAGAAGGCCGGGATCATTCTGTGGTTTACCGTGGTTATTCCTGTTTATTTCATTACTTTGGGAATAGCGGAAGGATGTTTTTTTATAAACCCGCTGTTCGGCGCAATGATAACAATCCTGCTCGCCTCCCTTACATTGGCAACAAAATCTCTTTATGATGAAAGCAAAGTTGTTCTAAATGCCTTGAACCGTGGAAATATGGAAGAGGCAAGGAAGCGCCTCTCCATGATTGTGGGAAGGGATACGGACGGTCTCGATGAGAAGGAGATTTACAGAGCTGTTATCGAGACGGTATCTGAAAATCTGTCGGACGGTATCGTGGCGCCCATGTTTTATTTAACTCTCGGCGGCGTTCCCCTGGCCATAGCCTATAAAGCGGTTAATACCCTTGATTCCATGGTTGGATACAAAAATGCCGGATACAGAGATATCGGTTGCTTTTCAGCTAAAATGGACGATATGGCAAACTTGATACCGGCAAGGTTGACCGGTTTTATCATCATATTTTCTGCTTTTATTCTAAGGCTTAACTGGCGGGATTCGTGGAGGATTATGCGAAGAGACGGTCGAAATCACTCGAGCCCCAACAGCGGAATATCGGAAGCTGCAGTGGCCGGCGCCACCGGCATACAGCTTGGTGGTGAAAACAGATATTTCGGAGAAATTGTCAGAAAGCCTGCTATCGGTGATAAGATAAAAGAGATAAACAGAGGTGATGTAAAAAAGGCATGGATCGTCATGTTTGCCTCATCTTTTTTGATGGCGGCCGTCTGCGTGCTAAGCTTGTGGCTAATACAATAATGAATGAGATTGCCACGCCCCTCTGGCTCGCAATGACGTGTATTTTTGCTCGCAATGACGTTCTTATTGTCATTGCGAGGAGGCAGGAAGCCGACGAAGCAATCTCCTGAGGAATGGTTCCAGATGAAAAGAGATCATGGCGGTAACGTGAATGAAATTTCCAGAAGATATGGAATCGATGAAGATAAAATCATCGACTTCAGCGCCAATATAAATCCGCTTGGCTATCCGCCGGGGTTAAAAGAAACAATAATTAAAGAATTTGATTCCATATTGAATTATCCTGATATTGATTCATTTGAACTTGTTTCAAGATTGTCGGAATACCATGATATTGGCCGGGATTATATCGTTGTGGGAAATGGCTCTACAGAATTCATGTACTCCATACCCACAGCATTCAAACCCCCAAAAGCCCTTATTGTTACGCCTGCCTTCAGTGAATACGAAAAGGGTCTCAGGATGGCCGGCGCAAAAGTTTCATACTTCCGGACAGATGAAAAAGAAGATTTTTCCATCAATATTGCTCGCCTTTGCAAACGTTTGAGGGAAGGTTTTGATATCGTCTGTTTTTGCAATCCCGCTAATCCAACAGGCGTCCTTACATCAAAAGATGAATTGTGTCGTGTTATAGCATGTGCAGATAAAACAGGGGCCCTTGCAGTCATAGACGAGGCCTTCATAGATTTTGTTGAGGAAGAGTCTGTAAAAAAAGAGATTTTGAGGTTTTCCAATCTGATAGTCCTTAGATCGATGACAAAATTTTTCGGCATTCCAGGCCTGCGGATAGGCTATGTAATTGCTTCCACGCTATGTATTGCAAAAATCAGGGAAGTCAAACCACCGTGGACGGTTAACTCGCTGGGACAAAAAATGGCTGCTTATGCTTTTTCAGACAGGGACTACATAAGGGATACGAGACAATATGTAACAAATGAAAGAAAGTTGTTAATGGCCGCCATAAATGAGATACCCGGCCTTAAAACTTGTAAGAGCGCAGCGAACTTTCTCCTTGTTTTTATGGATAGCCGGATTGGTCTGAATTCTACAGAGCTTAAGGACCATCTGTCCGGGGAAGGGATACTGATAAGAGACTGCAGCACATTTGATGGTATGGGAGACCGTTATTTTCGTGTAGCTGTCAAGAAACATAAGCAGAATGTGATTCTTATCGAAAAGTTGAAAGAGGTTGCCAAATGAAAAAGAAAGAAAAATACCCTCTTTCCATTCGTGAATGGTCGGAGGATGACCGGCCGCGGGAAAAACTGCTCAAATACGGAGAGCATACCCTGAGCAATGCGGAACTTCTTGCTATCTTGATTAGAACAGGCACACCTGGAAGAAGCGCAGTGGATATCGGCAGAGAATTGCTCCATAAATTCAAATCCCTTCGTTTAATGAGCGGCATTGATGCTTCTGAGTTTAAAGAGATTTCCGGGCTCAAAGACGCAAAAATTGCACAGATCAAAGCAGCCATCGAATTGGGCCGAAGGATGTTAAGCGAAGAAAAAGCTCTCGAGGGCTCGATTAAAAAATCATCTGATGTTGCGAATTTTCTGATGCCCCTCATGAGGGACCTGAAAAAAGAGCGGTTTGTGCTTCTTCTTCTCAACAAACGGAATGCCGTATCAGACATGATTGATATCGACTATGGCACAGTTGACAGGGCAAATCCATATATCCGCGATATTATCCAGACAGCCATCAAATATAATGCCCCGTCGATCATTGTCGCCCACAATCACCCCTCCGGCGCAGTAATCCCAAGTAACGATGACAAAGCATTTACAAGAAGCCTGATGATGGCGACCAGGGCAACCGGCATCAGCTTTTTCGACCACATCATCATCGGAGACAACCGCTATTTCAGTTTTGCCGATGAAGGATTGATTGAAGAATATGAGATGAAAGCGATTCGGGAATTATAAAATAGAGAGCCGGAAAAAAGCAAAATAGCCGCAAAAAGGCGCAAAAAAACACAAAGGTATTTTATGAAAACCCAAGATGATATTTTTGCTCAGAGCCCCTAAGTTGGAAATTAAAAAATATGCCCTTTCTGATACCAATATAAGGCCACGAAAAGACACAAAAGACACAAAAGACACAAAAGGAAGATAGGCATGTTTTTCAAACCAATACTTGCGCTTTTTGCGCCTTCTTGCGGCTATTGGCGGTGAAAAAATCGCAAAAGAAAATCAATATTTACTTTTTGACGATATAAACTTATAAACTGAGAAACGTCCCATAGATTCACCTTTCGTCTTTACAGAACAGGGTGTAGCAATGCTCTAAAGATCAGATATATGCCTTTCTGGAGTTTAGAATAAATGGAGGATAACTGATGGATGAAAAAAGGGATTATGATTCCTGTTGAGAGAATTAAGCAGTCGATTGTGTTCATCCGCGGTCAGAAAGTTATGTTGGATCGGGATCTTGCAGAACTTTATGGCGTAGAAACAAAGGTTTTGAAGCAAGCAGTACGGAGAAACATAAAACGTTTCCCTGATGATTTTATGTTTGAGTTAACAAAAGAAGAATTTGAAAATTGGAGGTCACAATTTGTGACCTCCAATAGGGACAAGATGGGTTTAAGATATAAACCTGTGGCTTTCACCGAGCAAGGTGTAGCCATGCTTTCAAGCGTTTTGAGAAGTGAGAGGGCGATAGAAGTCAACATAGCCATAATGCGTGCCTTCGTGCAACTCCGCGAAATGCTGGCTTCTAACGTGGAGCTTGCCCGTAAGCTGAAACAAATGGAAAAGAACTATGATGAACAGTTTAAAATCGTCTTTGAAGCTATTCGCCAACTCATGACACCGCCTGCGAAACCACGCAAGAAGATTGGGTTTGTGGTAAAGGAAAAGAAGGCTGCCTATGGCAAAAGGACAAAGGGAAGTAGAAGAAAGAAATGATACCGGAAAAAACAACATTCAATCAAGATAATATCATTAAGGGTCAAAGGCAGACCTGACACTTTCGGCGTTAGCTTTGCCTCGTGGGAGATCATTTGAATAATGCCAAAATACAAAGTAATTTATGAATCAACAGAGGAAATTTATGGTATTGTGCCAAAGGCATATGATTGGGTTCATTATTCAAGTATTCTGATGGTGAAGGATGGAGGGAAAAAACCGGTTTCTCTAGAAATGACATTTGTGCCACCCCATCCGTTTATATGCAATATGCCGGAAAAGCATTCTATAAAGGCTGAAAGCATTACCAATGCTTATGTAAAAGTCGTTAACTTCTTCAAAAGTTATGGAATCGAATTTCGCAATTAATATTGGCTGCGATCGTGCAGAGCTTACAACAATCGCATTCACCTTGACGCCCAAAGCAGGGGCGTTTTTTCTTTTGCTTTTTTGACCTTAGTTCTTGCGCTTTTGTATCAATTTAAACCTGATTATTGCAGAAAGTGACAACATGGCAAAAACAGCCTGTACAATTCCCATTACACAAATAATCCTGGATGATGAAATATATCCGAGAAACAGTGTTTATCCAAAACGCATTTCGATGTTTGCCGAAAACATGCGCGATGGGTTTAAGATCGATCCTATCGAAGTGCAGATTCATCCGGATTATACTGATAAATACCGCATTCTTGACGGAGCCCACCGCTGGCATGCATACAAAGAGATCGGCGCAACAGAAATATCGGTCCTCATTATAACGCTGGATGGTGTTGATCCCCTCCTCTATGCAGCGAAAAAGGCTATAGGCCCTCTCCAGTTAGCCGAAGATGAAGCAAGAATGACAGCGCGGCGGGCGTTTCAAAACAATCCCCGTTTGACATCATCCGAAATTGGAAAAGCAATCGGTCGATCAAGAAGAACTGTTGATTCCTATATAAGCGATCTTCGGGCAGCAACCCAGATGGAACTAGATTTTAAGATATTCCGTATGAATTATCTTGGAATTCCCCAAGAGCGAATTGCGCTGAGGTTAGGTCAGACCAGAGACATTATAAGAGACCATTTGGGGAAAAAGGCAGAATTGCCAAAATCCCCAAATGCTGATTTGAAGAGAGGTTTCACAGTCCCCCAAGTGGCTGAAAAGCATGGGTGGACAGAACCTCTCGTCTGGTCTATTACCTTAGAAGGGAAAGACGATCTTCAACGATTCAAGGCGCTTAACTGGGGACTGCGGACATGGGACCTGTGGAACTGGAATGATTGTGATAAACGCTTCGGAGACGATTGGCCCGGTCGAATCCCGGCCCAAATGGAAATAGGGGACGCTCTAAACTTTTAAACTTGCTTCTTGTTTTAAGACATGTTATCTGAATTACATGCCAAGAAAATCACGAATCGATGCTCCGGGGGCATTACACCATATTATTGTCAGGGGAATTGAAAAGAGAAGAATATTTGAAACTGATGCGGACAGGGATAATTTTTTAAACAGATTAGGCGATATTCTTACAGAAACAAAAACAGCCTGTTATGCATGGGCGCTGATCCCCAACCATTTTCATTTGCTGCTGAGAACCAGCAATGTTTCAATCTCTACAGTCATGAGACGGCTTTTGACCGGATATGCGCTTTGGTTTAACCGCAGACACGACAGATACGGCCACCTGTTCCAGAACCGCTACAAGTCTATTTTATGTCAGGAGGATGTCTATTTATTGGAAC